>NZ_JABEMA010000348.1 GCF_013004605.1 Pseudokineococcus marinus | reverse complement strand
GCACGTGGCCGCGTGCCAGCGCAGGCGCCCCCGCGGGACGTCGGCGACCTCGCGCCACCGCGGCCCGTGGAGGGCGCGCATGGTGGCGTCGTCCCGGTTGCCGGCCTGCACGCGCAGGCTCACGAGGGCGTCGGCGGGGCGGACCGGGTGCGTCGTCGTGCGCCGCCCGCGCTCCAGGCGCCACCCGGCGCGGCGCACGCGCAGCGCCAGGTCGGCGTCCTCGCGGTAGGCGCGGGGGAAGCGCTCGTCGAAGCCGGCGACGTCCTCCAGGGCCCGGCGCCGGTAGGCCATGTCGGCCGTGGCCCACGCCGCCGTCTCCAGACCCTTCGTGCCCCGCTCCCAGTCGGTGGGGCGGCGCCCCGCGGGCAGGGGGACGTCGAGGCGCCCCTGGCTGCCGCCCAGGTCCTCGTCCGCCCCGGCGAGGTCCGCCGCCAGCCCGCGCGACCAGCCGGCCGGCAGGAGGACGTCGTCGTCGAGGAAGGCCACCCACGGCGAGGACGTGACGCGCCAGCCGAGGTTGCGGGCCCCGGCGGGGCCCCGGCCGCGGCTGCGGACGACCCGCAGGCGCCACGGCGGCGCCCCCGGGTCCTCACCGAGGGCGCGCACGAGGTCGGCCTCGAGCCCGGGGTCGGGCTCGCGGCGGTCGTCGACGACGACGACCTCGGCGGGCGGCGAGCCGTCCTGGCCCGCCAGGCTGCGCAGCAGCGCGAGCAGGCTGGGGCGCCCGATGCTGGGGACGACGACGTCGTGGGCGACGCCGGCTCCCGCGACGCCCCCGCTCGCCGCCGCCGCGCGCGGGGCGTCGGCCGGGGAGACGGCCGCCGTCACGCGGCGGCGAAGGCGTCGGCGCGCCGCACGAGGTGGGGGCCGAGCACGAGCACGTCGACGGGCGCGGAGCCGAAGAGCTCGAGCGCGTCGCGGGGGTCGTCCACCATGGGCCGGCCCGCGGTGTTGAGGCTCGTGTTGACGACGACGGGCAGGCCGGTGCGCTCGGCGAAGGCCTCGAGCAGCGCGGCGACGTGCGGGGTGCGCTCGGCGTCGACCGTCTGGATGCGCGCCGTGCCGTCGACGTGCGTCACCGCGGGGATCCGCTCGCGCCACTCGGGGCGGACGGTGTGCACGAAGAGCATGTAGGGGCTCGGGAAGGGGCCGTCGGCGAAGATCTCCTCGGCGCGCTCGGCCAGCACCATGGGGGCGACGGGGCGGAACTGCTCGCGGCCCTTGACGTCGTTGAGGCGCTCGAGGTTCTCCGCGCGGCCGGGGTGGGCCATGAGCGAGCGCCGGCCGAGGGCCCGGGGGCCGAACTCGGCGCGCCCGTCGAACCAGGCGACGACGCCGTCGGCGGCCAGGACGTCGGCCACCTCGCCGGCGAGGTCGTCCGGCGTCGTGAAGGGCACGCGCGCCGTGCGCAGCCACGACGCCAGCTCGTCGTCGGACCAGGAGCGGCCGAGGTCGGCGCCCGGCATCGGCTTCGGCCGCACCCCCGCGTCGGCGCTGACCTGCAGGGCCGCGCCGAGCGCGGTGCCCGAGTCGCCGGAGGCCGGCTGGACCCAGACCTCCTCGAAGGGCGACTCGCGCCACACGCGGCTGTTGGCCACGCAGTTGAGGGCGATACCGCCGGCCATCGTCAGCAGCCGGTCGCCCGTCTGCCCGTGCAGCCAGGTGGCGAGGTCGACGAGCAGCTCCTCGACGAGCAGCTGGACGGACGCGGCGAGGTCGGCGTGCGCGCCGCCCCACGTGCCGTCGTCGACCCGGCGCGGGGCGAAGCGCGTCCAGTCGGGCTCACGGGCGACGTAGCGGCCGTCGCCCGTGGCGTGCAGGTGCTCGCGCAGCGCGTCGGCGAAGCGCGGCTCGCCGTAGGACGCCAGCGCCATGACCTTGAACTCGTCGCTGCTGCGCAGGAAGCCCAGGTGCTCCGTCAGCGACTCGTACACGAGGCCCACCGAGTCGGGCAGGTCGGTGGTGGTGAGGACGTCGAGCTTCCCGTCGACGTAGCGGCCCGCCAGGTGCGAGGCGCGCTCGCCGCGGCCGTCGAGGACGAGGACGCTCGAGTCCTCGGCCACGGCGAGGCCGGCCGACGCCGCGTGGGCCACGTGGTGGCGCACCGGGACGACCTTGTCGCGGTCCAGGCCGGGCAGGGCGGTGGTGAGGAAGCCGGCGACCTTCTCGGCGTAGGTCGTCCGCAGGTGGTCCCACGGGTCCTGCAGGCCCATCTCCTCGGCGGGGCGGCACCAGGACGCGTCGTAGGAGTAGGCCACGGCGTCGAGGTCGCCCGGCTCGAGGCCGGCCTCGGACAGGCACCAGCGCATGGCGAGCTCGGGGAGCTCCCACGCGGAGAAGGGGACGGGCCGCTTGCCGTGCTTGCGGCGGCTGAAGCGCTCCTCCTCGGCGGCGGCGACGACCTCGCCGTCGACGACGAGAGCGGCAGCGGGGTCGTGGAAGACGGCGTTGACGCCGAGGACGCGCATGGGGCACTTCCTACTACGGCGGACCGACAGCGGCGTGCGCCGGGTGCGGAGGCGCGTCCCCGTCCCGGTGCGACGCAGGGGCGGCGGCGCCGGCGGCGGGCGGGGAGCGGCGCCGTCGGCGGCGGGCGGTAGACATGCCCCGTGACCTCCTCCTCCGCCCCCGAGCCCTCGACCCCGCACCTCGTGCCGGGCCGCGACGTCCCCGCCGGCGAGCCCGTCCCGGGCCCGGGCGGTACCGGGGGCGCCGCCGAGGACACCTCTGCGGGCGCCGCCCCGCACCGGCTCGGCGAGCACCTCGTCGGCGGCCGCGACGTCCCCGCCGAGGGCGACCGGGTGCTCGACGTCGTCGACCCGGCGACGGGGGAGCGGGTCGGCGAGGTCGTCCCCGCCACGGAGGAGGAGGTCGCGCGCGCCGTGGCCGCGGCCGACGCCGCGCGCACCGCCTGGCGCCGCACCC
>NZ_JABEMA010000347.1 GCF_013004605.1 Pseudokineococcus marinus | reverse complement strand
GGTCGGCGCCGTCGAGCACGAGGCCGCGGCGGGCCAGCTCGAGCAGCCGCGCGGGCCCCTCGGTGCAGAGCACCCGCACGGCCTCGGGGTCGCAGGCCCCCGCACCGGCGGCGAGGGTGTCGGCGACGTGGAGCGCGACGTCGTCGTCCGCGCCCGTCACCGCGGCGACGCCGCCCTGCGCCCAGGCGGTGCTGCCGCCGCCGGTGCCCCCGGCCCCCGCCCCCCACGGCGTCTTCGTCACGAGCAGGACGTCGTCGACGCCGCGCGCCCGCAGCCCCAGCGCCGTGGTCAGCCCCGCGACGCCGGTGCCGACGACGAGCGCCCCCACCCGCTCCGGGGCCGGTGCCTCCGGGCCGGTCGTCACGGCCGCACCTCGAGCATCCGCTGCAGCGCCACCCGCGCGGACGCGGCGACGGCGTCGTCGACCTGCACGCGGTTGAGCACCTCCCCGCGCACGAGGGCCTCGAGGACCCACGCGAGGTAGCCGGGGTGGATGCGGTACATCGTCGAGCAGGGGCAGATGACCGGGTCGAGGCAGGCGATCGTGAGGTCGGGGTGCTGGGCCGCCAGGCGCCTCACCATGTTGATCTCGGTGCCGATCGCGAAGCTCGTGCCCGGCGCCGCCTCGCGGACGACCCGCTCGATGTGCTGGGTGGAACCGGCCTCGTCGGCGGCGTCGACGACCTCCTTGGGGCACTCGGGGTGCACGACGACGCGCACGGCCGGGTCGGCGGCGCGCGCGGCGTCGACCTGCGCCGTCGTGAAGCGCTGGTGCACCGAGCACCAGCCGCGCCACAGCAGCACGCGTGCGTCGAGGAGCGCCTCGGCCTCGTTGCCGCCCAACGGCTTGCGCGGGTCCCACAGCGGCATCTGCTCCAGCGGCACGCCCATCGCCGAGCCGGTGTTGCGACCGAGGTGCTGGTCGGGGAAGAAGAGCACCCGCCGGCCCCGCTCGAAGGCCCACGCCAGCACCGCCGCCGCGTTGGAGGAGGTGCAGACGATGCCGCCGTGGTCGCCGCAGAAGGCCTTGAGCGCGGCCGAGGAGTTCATGTACGTCACCGGGACGACGGGGACGCGCCCCTCGGCGTCGGGCTCCGTGCCGTAGACCGCCTCGAGCTGCTCCCAGCAGGCGGTGACGCTGTCGAGGTCGGCCATGTCGGCCATCGAGCAGCCGGCGGCGAGGTTGGGCAGGACGACGCTCTGCTCGGGCGAGGTGAGGAGGTCGGCCGTCTCGGCCATGAAGTGCACGCCGCAGAAGACGACGTGGTCGGCCGACGTCGTCGTCGCCTGCTGCGCGAGCTGGTAGCTGTCGCCGACGAAGTCGGCGAACTGCACGACCTCGTCGCGCTGGTAGTAGTGCCCGAGGACGACGAGCCGCTCCCCCAGCTCCGCCTTCGCCGCGGCGATGCGCTCCTCGAGCTCGGCGACGGGCGCCCGGCGGTACTCCTCGGGGATGCGCTGCTGCACGGGCGTCGACGGGGGCGCGACGTCGGCGTTCGAGCTGCCCGGCCCGTACACCGGCGCGGGCGGCGCCTGCCCGGGCACGGCGTCCATGGCCCAGGGGCCGTCGGCCAGCGCGGGGTCGCACAGGCCCGAGGTGGCGGGGGCGCCGTCGGGCGCGCGGCGCGGGCGGGTGCCGATCTGCAGCGGGGTGGTCGTCATCGGTCCTCCTCGGCGCGACGGCGGTCGCGCCCTGCGGCTCAGGTGCTCGGGTGGTGCGCTCGGGGGCGGCGCTGGGGTGGCGTGCGGGACGGCGGAGGGTCAGGCCGCCGGCCCGGCGGTGGTCTGGAAGGGGCCGGTGGCGCCCTCGGGCACCACCGCCCGGTACAGCCGCGGCGGGCGGTGCCGCCCGCCGGTGAGGTGCTCGTCGGTCGCCTCGACGGCGCCGCTGGCGGTGACCCGGCGGCGGAAGTTCGCCGGGTCGAGCGGGCGCCCGAGGACGGCCTCGTGCACCTCGCGCAGCTGGCCGAGGGAGAAGGTCTCGCCCAGCAGGTGGACGGCCACCTGCGCGTAGCCGACCTTGGCGCGCAGCCGCCACAGCGCGTACGCGACGACCTCGTCGTGGTCGAAGGCGAGACCGCGCACCTCGTCGACGGGCGCCCAGCGCACGTTGTGCACCTCGGCCACGCGCGCCGCCTCCGGGCTGCGCACGAGGGCCGAGTAGATGACGGAGACGACGCGCCCGGTCGGCGACCGGTCGGGCCGGCCGAACGTGTAGAGCTGCTCGAGGTAGCTCGGGCGCAGGCCGGTGGTCTCCGCGAGGGTGCGCCGCGCGGCCTCCTCGAGCCCCTCGTCGCCGCCGATCCACCCGCCCGGCAGCGCCTCGGCGCCGTCGAACGGCTCGCGCGTGCGGCGCACGAGCGGCAGGTGCAGCCGCTGGGCGCCCTCGTGCTCGAGGAGGGTGAAGATCACCGTCGAGACGGCGAGGGAGGCCGCTACCGCTCCACCGACCACGGCCCCCCCTTCGGGTCACGTCGACCATTACCGGACGGGGACCACCGTACGTCTCTTCTGGTCGAGACGACAAGTACCGCAGGTCCCGGCACCCGCCGGCCGTCGGCGCCCGACCGCCCCGGGGGGCGCACCGGACAGTTCACCGGACGCTGTACCGTTTCCGCCGTGCTGACGACCTCCCTGCCCGAGGTGCTCGCCCGCTTCGGCCACGCCCTGTCCGACCCGACGCGGGCCCGGGTCCTGCTCGCCCTGCGGGACGGGAGCGCCTACCCCTCGGACCTCGCCGCGCTCGTCGGCGCGAGCCGGCAGTCCCTGTCCAACCACCTCGCCTGCCTGCGCGGCTGCGGGCTCGTCGTGGCGGCGCCCGAGGGACGGCGGGTCCGGTACGAGCTGGCGGACGGCCGGCTCGCCGCGGCGCTGGACGAGCTGGCCGCGGTCGTCGTCGTCGCCGACCCGGCCTGCGCCCCGGGGTCCCCGCCGCAGGCCGCCCGGG
>NZ_JABEMA010000346.1 GCF_013004605.1 Pseudokineococcus marinus | reverse complement strand
TAGCCGCGCCGCAGCAGCGGCGCTGCCGGCAGGTCGACCGACCGCAGGTCGGCGGCCGTGAGGCGGTGTCCGCGACCTCCGGCCGAGCCCGCCGTCCCCGCACCGCGAGGGGGCTCGAGCGCGCCCGTGCGCGCGTGCCGCCCGAGCGCCGGGGACGGGCGCAGCGCGTCGGCGACGCGGTCGAGGAGGTCGTCCACCTCGTCGACGGCGTAGCCGCCGCGCCAGGTCTGCGTGAAGGAGGCGGCGTGGACGTCGTCCGGCGTGAGGACGCCGGCCCCCTCCAGGGCCGCCGCGGCCCGGTCCAGGAAGGCGTCGACCTCGGCGACGTCGTAGCCCGCGGAGAAGCGCGTCGTCCGCAGCGCGGTGCCGCGCAGCTCGGCGGCGGTGATGGGCGTGCTCACGAGGCCACGATCGGCAGGTCGGGCCGCGGGGTGGAGGGGTCCGGGCGCGGCCCCGCCCGGTCGGAGGACCGGCGCGCGGCGGTCACGCGACCCGCGCGGCGGCCGGGGAGGTCGGGCACGGGGAGGTCGGGCGCGGGGAAGAGGCGCGCGGGCGCGGGCGCTGGGCCGGGCATGGCGAAGACCTGGTTCATCACCGGCACCTCCCGCGGGTTCGGGCGCGAGTGGGCGACCGCGGCGCTCGAGCGCGGCGACTCCGTCGCCGCGACGGCGCGCGACTCCTCCACCCTGGGCGACCTCGTCGAGCGCTTCGGCGACCGCGTGCTCCCGCTCGACCTCGACGTCACCGACCGCGCGGCCGTCCGGCCGGCCGTCGACGCCGCCGTCGAGCGCTTCGGCCGCCTCGACGTCGTCGTCAACAACGCCGGCTACGGCCAGTTCGGCATGGTCGAGGAGCTCAGCGAGGACGACGCCCGGCAGCAGATGGAGGTCAACCTCTTCGGCGCGCTCTGGGTGACGCAGGCGGTGCTGCCGCAGCTGCGCGCGCAGGGCGGCGGGCACGTGCTGCAGGTGTCGTCCATCGGGGGCATCAGCGCCTTCCAGAACGTGGGCATGTACCACGCGAGCAAGTGGGCGCTCGAGGGGCTGAGCCAGTCGCTGGCGCAGGAGGTCGCGGGCTTCGGCATCTCCGTGACGCTCGTCGAGCCCGGCGGCTTCGACACCGACTGGGCCGGCTCGTCGGCCCGCCACGCCGAGCCGCTGCCCGCCTACGACGGCGTGCGGGAGGCCGCGCAGCGGGCCCGCTCGCAGCGGACCTCCTCGCCGGGGAACCCGAGGGCGTCGGCGGCCGCCGTCCTGCAGGTGGTCGACGCCGACGAGCCGCCCCTGCGCGTCTTCCTCGGCGCGGCGCCGCTCGCCATCGCCGAGGCGGACTACGCCTCCCGCCTCGAGACCTGGCGGGCCTGGCAGCCGGTCGCCGAGCGCGCCGGCGGCTGAGCCTCCGGCCGAGGCGGCACGGCGGCAGCAGCGGCGGACGCAGGACGCGCAGGACGACGCCGCGCGTCCACCGCTGGGCGCCGTCGCGCGTCGTCAGCGGGTGGTGCTCCGCCGCCGCGCCGCGCGGTCCTGGCGCCGAGCCAGCGCCCACGACTGCGACACGGCGACGACGAGCGCGCCCCCGGCCACGGGCAGGCCGATCGGCCAGCTCTCGACGAGGGAGCGGTCGGTGAGCGGGCCCAGGACGAGGGCGACGAGGACGAGCGCGGCCGTCCCGGAGACGGCGGCGGCGCGCCACCACGTCCCGCCGTGGTCGACGACGTGGCCGGCCACGGCCCCGCACAGCGAGCCGAGCAGGGCCCCCAGCGCGACGAAGAGCCCGAGGAGGGCCGCGAGGTGCGGGTCGGGCTCCTCGAGCAGCACGGGCACGACGACGAGGCCCACGACCGCGGCCCCGCCGACCGCGCCGCGCACGGCGCCCGACCCCTGCGCTCCCACGCCGCACTCCCCTCCGACCCGCGGAGCGTGGCACACGGCGGCGCCGCCCGGAGAGCGGTGCGCCCACGACGCGGTGCACCGCGTCCTCGGCGCACCGCCCCAGCCGCTGGGACCCGCTCAGCCGCGCAGCGCCGACGCGCGGTGGGTCCAGCGACCGCCGACGAGCGTCCCCAGCACCTCGGGCTCGCGCAGCGCCGCCGGGCCCCGCGCCGCGAGGACGTCGGCCGGGTCCTCGGCGAGGAGCACGAGGTCGGCGACGTCGCCCACGCGCACGTGCGAGCGACCGCCGCAGGAGGCCGCCAGCGCCTGCGCCAGCGTGAGGTGCTGCTCGGGGTGCCAGGCGCCGCGCCCGTCGAGGGTGCGGTGCAGCGCGCAGGCCAGCGCGTCCCACGGGTCGAGCGGCGCGACGGGCGCGTCCGAGCCGAGGACGACGTCGGCGCCCGCGGCCAGCAGGTCGGCGTAGGGGAAGGCGCGGTCCGTGGCGCCCGCCCAGTGGAGGTCGGCGAGGTCGCGGTCGTCGACGGCGTGCCGCGGCTGGACGCTCGCCGTCACCCCGAGCGCCGCGAAGCGCGGGAGGTCGTCGGCCAGCACCTGCTGGGCGTGCTCGACCCGGCCCCGGCAGCCGGCGGCCTCGTAGGCGTCCAGCGCCGCCCGCACGCCGGCGTCGCCGATGGCGTGCACCGCCGTCACGAGGCCCGCGGACGTCGCCCGGCGCAGCAGCACCTCGAGCTCGTCCGGCGGCAGCAGCAGCATCCCGTGGTGGTCGCGCGGCTCGACACCGCCCGGACCGTTGCTCTCCCGCCCGCCCACCCCGTTGCTCTCCCGCCCGCCCACCCCGGTGCTCTCCCGCCCGCCCACCCCGGTACGGGCGTAGGCGCACGAGCACCACGCCGTCCGCGTGCCGAGCGACCCGTCGACGAAGAGCTTGAGCGGCCCGAGGCGCACGCGGTCGGCCGCCACCGGGTCGTGGACGCCGGGCAGCGGGTCGCCGCTGCGCAGCCCCGCGGCGAGGACGCCGTCGAGGTGCTCGCGCCAGACGCCGACGGCCACGCGCAGCGCCGGCC
>NZ_JABEMA010000345.1 GCF_013004605.1 Pseudokineococcus marinus | reverse complement strand
GGGCGACGTCGTCGCCGGTGCCCGCGGGCACGAGCCCCAGGGGCAGGTCGTGGGCCGCCGCGACCTCGGCGCCGAGGTGGGCCATGCCGTCCCCGCCGACGACCACGACGGCGTCGGCGCCCTCGGCGGCGACGTGGGCCCGGCGCAGGGACCGCGAGGCCGAGCTGCCGGTGGCGTCGAAGACGCGGACGCCGAGCCGCGCCAGCTCGCGGCGCGCCGTCTCGGACGCCCCCCGCCCCCGACCGGCGCCCGAGACGGGGTTGGTGAGGAGGCAGACGAGCGGGTCGGCGGCGCTCACCCGGCGGCCGTCGCGACCGGCGCGCCCGGCAGGCCTCGCGCTGCGGTCCCCACGGCGGGGGCGCTCACGGCCGGGGTGGTCACGGCCGGGCACCTCACAGGGGGGCCGCCTCGTCGTCCGACAGGCCGGCGTAGCCCTCGCGCTCGTCCCTGCGTCGCCGGCGACGGTCGTTGATCGCGGCCACGCCGATGGCGAGGAAGAACAGCGCGCACAGAGGGACGGCGAGGAAGAACATCGCCGTCGGCTCCGGGCTCGGCGTGAGGACCGCCGCGAGCACGAAGGCCAGGACGACGACCCACCGCCAGGCCGCCAGGATCGTCCGGGCGGGCAGCAGACCCACGAAGTTCAGGGCGACGAGGACGACCGGCAGGAGGAACGACGCCCCGAAGGCGAGCAGGATCCTCATGATGAAGCCGATGTACATCGACGTGTCGATGATGTTGACGGTGCCCTCGGGCGTGAGGTCCACGAGGAAGGACACCGCGCGCGGGAGGGCGACGTAGGCGAGCGCCACGCCGCTGAGGAAGAGCGGCACGGCCGCGACGACGAAGCCGACGGTGTAGCGCTTCTCGCGGCGCGTGAGGCCCGGCGTGACGAAGGCCCACAGCTGCCACAGCCAGACGGGGCTCGACACGAGCAGGCCCGTGAAGATCGACACCTTGACCTTGAGGTCGAAGGCGCCCGTCACGCTGCCGATGTTCGTCGTGATGTCGTCCTCGCGTCCGGCCTCCCGCGCGGCCTCCGTCAGCGGGACCGTCAGCAGGCCGAAGACGAGGTCGAAGAGGAACCACCCGGCGACGGCGCCGAGCAGCACCGCGACGGCCGACCAGACCAGCCGGTTCCGCAGCTCGCGCAGGTGCGACCCGAGGGGCATGCGCCCCTCGGGGTCCTTCCGGCGGCGGCTCGGCGTCCGCAGCGCCACGGGTCAGGAGGCGCGGTGCTGCTCGTCGCGCTGCTCGCGACGGGCCTCGTCCACGGCGCGCCCCTCGAGGGGCTGCGCGGCGGGTCGCTGCTCCGGCTCGGCGGTGGCGGGCTTGGCCTCGTCGTCGTCGTCGCGCAGGCTCTTGACCTCGGTCTTGAGGATGCGCAGGGACTTGCCCACGCTGCGCGTGACGTCGGGGAGCCGCTTGGCGCCGAAGAGGATGACGATGATCCCGACGAGGATCAGGACCTGCCAGAGCGAGATGTCCCGGAGCATGGCGGAACCCTTCAGTCGGTGGTGCGAGCGGCGCGCGTCGTCGTCCGGCCCAGCGTACGACTCCCCCGCCCGGCCTGTCGGCGACGGGCGCGTGTCCGCTGGGCCAACCGCTGGGTGCGCTCCCGGCGCAGGGCGACCGGGTCGTCGAAGGCCGTGGTGACGACCGGCTCGCGGGGCTTCTCGGCCTGCAGGCGGCTCACCTGCTCGGACAGCTCGGCGGCGACCTGGCTCGCGCGCTCGACCTCGGCGAGGCTGGCGAGCCCCTTGCGCCACAGGCCGAGCCCGAGGCGCAGGAGCACCACGGCGGCGCCGACGACGAGCACCAGCCACAGGAGCACCCACATCCACCAGGTCACGGGGGCGACCCTAGCCGCGGTGCCGGACGAGGCCGGGCCCGCCGGCGCCGTCGGCCCGCCGCTCGTCCCCGTCCTCCGGCCGCTCGTCCCCGTCGTCCGCCCCGGCCGCGGCGAGGGCCGCCCGGGCGGCGGTGGCCACCTGGTCCGCCAGCGCGGGCGGCGACACCACGCGCGCCGCACCGCCGAGCCGCAGGACGAGGCGGCGCAGCCAGCCGTCGTCGGCCACCCGCAGCCGCACCCGCACGCCCCCGGGGGCGTCGAGGCGCTCCGTGACGTCCTCGACGGGCACCGACTCGGCGACCCACCGGGCGCCGGCGTCGAGGTCGAGGACGACGAGGGGCACCTCGTCGCCGGGGGCGAAGAGGCTGCTGCCGAGGTCGCGGGCCACGGCGTCCGGCGGCGGAGTGCCGTCCGCGTCGAGCTCCTCGGCGGCGAGGACCCGGTCGAGGCGGAACCGCCGGACGCCCTGCGCCCGGTGGCACCACGCCTGCAGGTACCAGCGGCCGTCGAGGGACTCGAGCTCCATCGGGTCGACGTCCCGCTCCGTCGTCTCGTCGCGCGTGGCCACGAGGTAGCTCAGGTGCAGGCGCCGGCTCCGCGAGAGGGCCCCGCGGACGACGGCGAGGACCCCCGGGTCGGCGCCGGCGGCCAGGTCGAGCTGGACGGAGCCGGCCGCGGCGGCGGCGTCCCCGGCGGCGGCCGAGAGCTTGGCGAGCGCGCCCTCGAGGGCGGCGCTGTCCTCGACCCCCTGGAGGTCCGCCAGGGTCCGGAGTCCGACGAGGAGGGCCAGCGCCTCGTCCTGCCCGAGGCGCAGCGGGCGGGCGATGGCGTCGGCGTTGCCGAGGTAGACGTGCCCCGACTCCCACTCCGCCTCGATGAGGTCGTCGGGCATGTGGCCCGGCGTCCCGCACACGAAGAGGAGCTCGAGGTCGGCGACGAGCTGGTCGGTGGAGATGGCGAAGTGCCGGGCGGCGTCCTCGAGGGCGACGCCCTGGCGCTCGAGGAGCCAGGGCACCATCGCCAGGAGCCGGGAGAGCCGGTCGCCGGCCCCCGCTCCGGGGGCGACGGCGCCGGGCCCGGCGGCGCGCCCGCCGCCGCTCCCGCCGGTCC
>NZ_JABEMA010000344.1 GCF_013004605.1 Pseudokineococcus marinus | reverse complement strand
CGCGGCCGGGAGCCGCCGGCGGCACGGAGCCTGGCGACAGCGGGCGGCGGTCGCCGACCGGTGGCGGGTGCGTCAGTCCCGGCGGTCCGCGAAGGCCGGCCAGGGCGCGTCGGCCGGGCGCAGGGTGGCCCAGCCCTGCTCGCGCGCCGCGACGGCGGCCAGCACCGCCACGACGAGCGTCGGGTTGTGCAGGCGGCCGGCGAGCACCGCGTCGCGCGCCTCGTCCAGCGCCACCCACCGCGTGACCATGTCGGCCTCCTCGTGCTCGCGCGCGAAGCGCTCGCCCTCGGGGACGGGCCGCAGGTCGCGGGCCAGGTACACGCGCAGCGCCTCGTCGGACCCGCCCGGGGAGCTGTACCACTCGGCGAGGACGTCGTAGCGCCCCGCGACGAGGTCGGCCTCCTCGGCCAGCTCGCGGGCCGCGGCGTCCTGCGGGGCCTCCCCGGCCTCGTCGAGCAGGCCGGCCGGCACCTCCCACAGCTCGTGGCGGACGGGGTGGCGGTACTGCCGCACGAGCAGCACCCGGTCGGCGTCGTCGAGGGCGAGGATCCCCACGGCCCCGGGGTGCACGACCTTGTCCCGCTGCACGGGCTCGTCGCCGCCGAGGTCGACGCGCTCGCTCGCGACGTCCCAGACCGCGCCGGAGAACACGGTCTCGCGGCCGACGACGGGCCGCGGGGCCAGGACGTCGGCGAGCTCGCCCCCCTCGGCGCCGCTCACGCGAGCACCTCGTCGACCTCGACGAGCCGCTCCTCGCGCTGGCGCGCGACGGCGGCCTCGACGAGCGCGGCGAAGAGCGGGTGGGCGCGCGTGGGGCGGGAGCGGAACTCCGGGTGCGCCTGCGTGCCCACGTAGAAGGGGTGGACCTCGCGGGGCAGCTCGACGAACTCGACGAGCGCGCGGTCCGGCGACTGGCCGGAGACGACGAGGCCGGCGGCCTCGAGCTGCTCGCGGTGGTCGTTGCTCACCTCGTAGCGGTGGCGGTGGCGCTCGTGGACCAGCTCCGCGCCGTAGGCCTCCGCCACGACCGAGCCGGGCGTGAGCGCGGCCGGGTAGAGCCCGAGCCGCATGGTGCCGCCGAGGTCGCCCGCGCCCTCGACGAAGGCCTTCTGCTCCTCCATCGTCGCGACGACCGGGTACGGCGTCGAGGGGTCGAACTCCGAGCTCGAGGCGCCCTCGAGGCCGGCGACGGAGCGGGCGTGCTCGATGACCATGCACTGCAGCCCCAGGCACAGGCCGAGGGTCGGCACCTTGTTGGTCCGGGCCCACGTCAGCGCGCCGAGCTTGCCCTCGATGCCCCGGACCCCGAAGCCGCCGGGGACGCAGACGGCGTCGACGCCCGCCAGCGCGCGGCGGGCGCCCTCGGGGCTCGCGCACTCGTCCGAGGCGACCCACTGCAGGACGACGCGGGCGTCGGCCGCGAAGCCGCCGGCGCGCAGCGCCTCGGTGACCGACAGGTAGGCGTCGGGCAGGTCGACGTACTTGCCGACGAGGGCCACGCGCACGGTGTGCCGGGGCGCGTGGACGCGCTGCAGGAGCTGGTCCCACTCGCTCCAGTCGACGTCGCGGAAGGGCAGCCCGAGGCGCTGGACGATGTAGGCGTCGAGGCCCTCGGCGTGCAGCACCTTGGGGATGTCGTAGATGGACGGGGCGTCGACGGCGTTGGCCACCGCCGCCTCGTCGACGTCGCAGCTCGCGGCGATCTTCCGCTTGACGCCCTCGGGGATCGGCCGGTCGGAGCGGCACACGAGCGCGTCGGGCTGGATGCCGATGTTGCGCAGCGCCGCCACCGAGTGCTGGGTGGGCTTGGTCTTCAGCTCCCCGCTCGGGCCGATGTAGGGCACGAGGGAGACGTGCACGAAGAAGACGTCGTCGCGGCCGACGTCACGGCGCACCTGGCGGGCGGCCTCGAGGAAGGGCAGCGACTCGATGTCGCCCACGGTGCCGCCGACCTCGGTGATGATCACGTCCGGCGCCGGCTCGCCGTCCGGGCCGGGCACCGCCTTGGCTCGCATGCGCGCCTTGATCTCGTCGGTGATGTGCGGGATCACCTGGACGGTGTCGCCGAGGTACTCCCCGCGCCGCTCCTTGGCGATGACCTCGGAGTACACCTGCCCCGTCGTGATGTTGGCCGCCGCGTCGAGCGCCACGTCGAGGAAACGCTCGTAGTGGCCGATGTCGAGGTCGGTCTCGGCCCCGTCGTCGGTGACGAAGACCTCGCCGTGCTGGAACGGGTTCATCGTCCCGGGGTCCACGTTGAGGTAGGGGTCCAGCTTCTGCATGGACACCCGCAGGCCGCGGGCCCGCAGGAGGTGACCGAGGCTGGAGGCCGTCAGCCCCTTGCCGAGGGACGACGCCACCCCCCCGGTGACGAAGATGTGCCGCGTGCCGCTGCCGCTGAGCGCGCCGCCTGACCGGGAGAGACCGCGTTCCACCACGGACCTCGACGGTAGCAGCGACGGGCGGGCTCAGCGGTCGGCGGCTCAGCCGTCGGCGGGCTCAGCGGTCGGCGGCGAGGCGGGCGTAGCGGTCGATCCAGCCGCGGAGCACGTCCTGCGGTCCCGGCAGGGCGGTGAAGGCCTCGCGGGCCGCGCGGCCCGCGCGCTCGCGCGCCAGGGGGTCGGCGAGCAGGGCCGCGACGGCGTCGGCGAGAGCGCGGTCGTCGCCGACCGGCACGAGCGCGCCGACGCCCTCGAGCAGGTCCGGCAGGCCGCCGGTGCGGGTGGCGACGACGGGCAGCCCGGCGGCCATGGCCTCCTGCACGGCCAGCGACCTGGCCTCCCACGTGCTCGAGAGCGCGAAGACGTCGGCGCGCGCGAGCAGCTCCGGGACGTCGGGGCGGGCCCCGAGCAGGCGCACCGGGGCGTCGAGCTCCGCGACGAGGCGGCGCACGCGCGCCTCCACGGCCGGGTCGCCGTCGCCGACGACGCACCACGTGACGGGGGCGCCCC
>NZ_JABEMA010000343.1 GCF_013004605.1 Pseudokineococcus marinus | reverse complement strand
CACGCCGCGTCCGGGGGCGGCCCGCTGCACGCCGAGGCGGTGCTCCACGCGCTGCCCGAGGTCCTCACCGCGCTCCTCGTCGACGTGCCGCGGGGCTGAGGCGCCGGTCCCCGCCCCGGTGCCCCGCCCCCGTGACACCGAACGCCGGGGCCCGTCCTCCTCGAGCTCCTGGTCCCCGACCCGTGCCCCCGGCGCCTGCCGGACGCGCGGGCCGCGCGGTGCGAGACTGGACGGCGATGACGACCCCCGCTGCCGCTGCGACCGCGCCGGCCGACGACATGGGCGACGCGCTGCCCGCGCGCGCGGTCGTCGACCTCGACGCCGTCGCCGCCAACGCGGACGTCCTGCGGGGGCGCGCCGCGGGGGCGGCCGTCATGGCGGTCGTCAAGGCCGACGGCTACGGGCACGGGATGGTGCCGTGCGCCCGCGCCGCCCTGGCCGGGGGCGCCACGTGGCTCGGCGTCGCCCACCTGGCGGAGGCCCTCGAGCTGCGCGCCGCCGGTGTCACCGCCCCCGTCCTCGCCTGGCTCGTCGTGCCCGGGCAGGACCTCGCGCCCGCGGTCGCGGCCGACGTCGACCTCTCGGCCTCCGCCGTCTGGGCGGTGGAGGCCCTCGTCGACGCGGCGCGCCGCACCGGGCGGACCGCGCGGGTCCACCTCAAGGTCGACACCGGGCTGTCCCGGGGCGGTGCGACGGCGCGGGACTGGCCCGACGTCGTGCGCGCCGCCGCGGCCGCCCAGGCCGAGGGCGCCCTCGAGGTCGTCGCCGTGTGGTCCCACCTGGCCTCCGCCGACGACGAGGCCTCCGACGCGCTGACGCTCGCCCAGGTCGAGCGCCTGCACGACGCGGTCGCCGTGGCGGCGCGCCTCGGCGTCCGCCCCCCGCTGCGCCACCTCGCCGCGTCCTCGGGGCTGCTCGCCCACCCCGCGGCGCGCCTCGACCTCGTCCGCCCCGGCGTCGCCGTCTACGGCGTCTCGCCCGCCCCGGAGCGCTTCTCGTCCGCCGACCTCGGGCTCGTGCCCGCGATGTCGCTGCGCGCGCGGCTCGCCCTGGTCAAGGAGGTCGGCCCGGGGGAGGGCGTCTCCTACGGCCACCACCACGTGACGGCGGGCCGCGCGCGCCTCGCGCTCGTGCCGCTCGGCTACGGCGACGGTCTGCCCCGCCACGCCAGCGGGCGGGGCCCGGTGGCCCTGCGCGGGCGCCGGTACGCCGTCGCGGGCCGCGTCTGCATGGACCAGGTCGTCCTCGACCTCGGCGACGACGACGCCGCCCGGGCGGTCCGCGCCGGCGACGAGGTCGAGGTCTTCGGCACGGGCGCGGACGGCGGCCCCACCGCCCAGGACTGGGCCGACGCCGCCGGCACGATCGCGTACGAGGTCGTCACGCGCATCGGCGCCCGGGTGCCGAGGGTGCACGTCGGCACCGCCGGCGTCGTCGGAGGCCCCGGCACCGCCGTCGCCGCCGCCGCGTCCGGGGGGCGCGCGTGAGCCCCCTCCTGCCCCTGCCCGGCGCCCGGCCCCCGCGGCGCGAGGTGCCGCTCGGCTCGCTGACCGGCCGCCCCCTCGTCGTCCGGGCCGGCGACGGGACCCAGCTGCACGTCGAGGTCGACGAGCTCCCCGAGGAGGAGCGCGCCGCGGCGGCCGCCGAGCACCGGCCCACCGTCGTCCTCAGCCACGGGTACGGGCTCAACCTCGACTTCTGGCACGTGCAGCGCCTCGCCCTGCGCGGCCGGTACCGGCTCGTCCTGTGGGACCAGCGCGGCCACGGGCGCTCCGAGCGCGGTCCCCGCGGCTCCGCGACGATCGACCAGGTCGGCGAGGACCTCGCCGACGTCCTCGCCGCCACCTGCCCCGGGGGGCCGCTCGTGCTGCTCGGGCACTCGATGGGCGGCATGGCCGTCATGGCGCTCGCCGCCCGGTCGCCCGAGCTCGTCGCGGAGCGCGTCGTCGGGACGGCGCTCATCAGCACGAGCGCGGGCGGCATGTCCGCCAACGACTACGGGCTCGCGGCCCTCGCGCCGGCCCTGCGCCGCGTCGCGCCCACGGCGCTGGGGCTGCTGGCGCGGCGGTCCGGCCTCGTCGAGCGGACCCGCACCCTCGGCGGCGACCTCGAGACGCTGCTCGTGCGGCACTGGTCCTACGCCTCGGACGTGCCCCAGGACGTCGTCGACTTCACCGCGCAGATGATCGCCGGCACGAGCGTCGAGGTCATCGACGACTTCTTCCCCGCCTTCGACCGCCACGACAAGGCCGAGGCGCTCAGCGCGCTGGCCGGCGGGGAGGTGCTCGTCCTCGTCGGCGACCACGACCTGCTGACGCCGCCCTCCCACAGCGACGAGATCGTCCGGCGGCTGCCCGGCGCCGAGCACGTCGTCGTCCGCGACGCCGGGCACCTCGTCCCGCTCGAGCACCCCGAGGTCGTGCAGGACGCCGTCGAGCACCTGCTGGCGCGCGCCGCCCGCGTGGTGGCGCACGACCGGGCGCAGCCGGCGGCCCTCGTGCCGCCGGCGGCGGAGCGCGCGTGAGCGAGGTCCGCGTCGAGCTGGGCACGGCGGAGGAGACGCGCGCCCTCGGCCGCCGGCTCGGCGCGCTCGTGCGGGGCGGCGACCTGCTCGTGCTCTCCGGCGACCTCGGGGCGGGCAAGACGACGCTCACCCAGGCGCTGGCCGACGGCCTCGGCGTCCGGGGGCCGGTGACGTCGCCGACCTTCCTCATCGCCCGCGTCCACCCCTCGCTCGTCGGCGGTCCCGCGCTCGTCCACGTCGACGCCTACCGCCTCGGCGACGCCCTCGAGCTCGACGACCTCGACCTCGACGCCGACCTCGAGGCGTCCGTCGTCGTCGTCGAGTGGGGGCGCGGCCTCGTCGAGCACCTCGCCGCTGACCGGCTCGAGGTCGACCTCCACCGCGAGGACGCCGACGCGGCGGCCGGGGTCGCAGGCGCCGGGGTCGACGGG
>NZ_JABEMA010000342.1 GCF_013004605.1 Pseudokineococcus marinus | reverse complement strand
CGCCAGGGCGGGTCGCGCCGCCGCCGCTCGGCCTGAGCGCCGCCGACCGGCGCCGCTCGCGCGACGCACGGCGTTCCCGGTGCCGCCCACCCCGGCGGCGCTGGTAGGGTTCCGGACGTTCCAAGGGGCTGTGGCGCAGCTGGTAGCGCACCTCGTTCGCAACGAGGGGGTCAGGGGTTCGAATCCCCTCAGCTCCACCTCGCACCTCCCGCCCGGTGCCGTCGCCCGGGCTCCCGGCCACGGAGCCGGGCCACCTCACCGGACCGGAGCAGGTCTCCCGTTCCGTCCCGTGGACGGCGGCGGGGGTGCGCGCCGCGGGAGGGGCGGCCAGGGTGGGGTCATGACGACGGAGACGACGTCCCTGCCCGGACCCACGGCCTCCCTGCCCGGCGGTGGTGAGATGCCGCTGCTGGGGCTCGGCACGTGGCAGTCCGAGGGCGACGACTGCTACCGGTCGGTGCTCCACGCCCTCGAGGTGGGCTACCGGCACATCGACACGGCCACCGGCTACGGCAACGAGGACCAGGTGGGCCGTGCGCTCGCCGAGTCCGGCGTCCCGCGAGACGAGGTCTTCGTGACGACGAAGATGCCGCCCGACGAGGCGCCGCGCGCCCGCGAGGTGCTGTCCCGCTCGCTGGACCTCCTCGGGCTCGACTTCGTCGACCTGTGGCTCGTGCACTGGCCCCCGGGGGGCGAGGCGAGCCCGCAGACGTGGGACCACTTCCTCGCGGCGCGCTCGGAGCGCCAGGCCCGTGACGTCGGCGTCAGCAACTACAGCACCGCGCAGCTCGACGAGCTGGTCCGCTCGAGCGGCGAGGCGCCGTCGGTCGACCAGGTGCCGTGGGCGCCCGCCCTGCACGACCAGGGCTTCCTCGACGCGTGCCGCCAGCGCGGCGTCGTCGTGGAGGGCTACAGCCCCTTCAAGAAGACCGACCTGGGCGACCCGGTCCTCGCCGAGGTCGCTCAGGCGCACGGCGTGACGCCGCAGCAGGTGGTGCTGCGCTGGCACCTCGACCACGGCGTCGTCGTCATCCCCAAGTCGGTGACGCCCGAGCGCATCACCGCGAACGCCGACGTCTTCGGCTTCTCCCTCTCGCCCGACGAGGTGCGCCGCGTCGACGGCCTCGCTGACGCCTGACGCCTGACGCCTGACGCCTGACGACGGACCGGGGCCGTCCCGCGGCCCCGGCCCGTCGCCACCTTGACGGCGTCGACGCCGAGACGATGGGCTGCGGGGCGCGAGGGGTCGCGCCCCGCGGCCGCACCGGCCGCCGCGGCCCTGGGGGAGCCGCTCGTGGCCGTCGTCTTCGTCAACCTGCCCGTGGAGGACGTCGGGCGGTCGGTGGACTTCTTCACCACCCTCGGCCTCCCCGTGGACCCGCTGCCCGAGGACGGCGCCAGCGCGACGCTCGTCGTCGGCGCCGAGGTCGTGGTGCTCCTCCTGCAGCGCGAGCGCTTCGCCGCCCTCGCGCCCGGCCCCGTCGCGTCGCCGGGCGACCCCCGCGAGGTCGTCGTCTGCCTGCCCGCGAGCTCCCGCGAGGGCGTCGACGACCTCGTGGCGCGGGCCGAGACGGCCGGCGGGGCGCGGCCGGAGCCGGTGCAGGACGACGGGTCGGTCTACCGCCGGACGTTCCTCGACCCGGACGGCCACGCCTGGGGCGTCCTGTGGATGGAGCCCGACGGCGGGGCGCCCCCGGCCGAGGGCTGAGCCGCCCCCGCACGGCCCGCGCGCGTGACGACGGCCGCGCCGGACGAGGTTAGGCTCGCCTGCATGAGCGCGTCGGCCCCGTCGTCGGCCCGGCCGGGCGCCGCACGCGGGCCGCAGGGGCGGGCCGGTGCCCCGACCTCCGGTGGTCGCTCCCGCGCCACCCCGGGCGCCGTCCCCACCGCGTCCGGTCGACGGCGGGGTCGACCGGTGCTCGTCGCGGCGGTGCTGCTCGCGCTCGCAGCGCTGGTCGCGGCCGCCCTGCTGAGCCTGGCCGTGGGCTCCCGCGGCATCTCACCGGGCGTCGTCGTCGAGGCGCTGCTCGCGCCGGACCGGTCGAGCACCGACCACCTCGTCGTCCTCGACCTGCGGCTGCCGCGGACCGTGGTCGGCCTCGTCGCCGGCACGGCGCTCGGGCTGGCCGGGGCCGTCATGCAGGGGCTCACGCGCAACCCCCTCGCCGACCCGGGCCTGCTCGGCGTCAACGCGGGTGCCGCCACGGCAGTCGTCCTCGCGATCAGCGTGCTCGGCGTCACGAGCCCGGGCGGCTACGTGTGGTTCGCCCTGGCCGGGGCCGCAGCGGCCGCCGTCGTGGTGCACCTCGTGGCGGCGACGGGGCGCGAGGGGGCCACGCCGGTCAAGCTGACGCTGGCGGGCGCGGCGGTCAGCGCCCTGCTGCTGTCGCTCACCACGGGCGTCCTCGTCACGGACTCCGCCACCTTCGACCAGTTCCGCTTCTGGCAGGTCGGGTCCCTCGTCGGCCGGGACCTCTCCGCCGTGGCGGCCGTGCTGCCCCTCGTGGCCGCCGGCGCCCTCCTCGCCCTGCTGCTCGCGCCGGCGCTCGACGCGCTCCAGCTCGGCGACGACGTCGCCCGCGGGCTCGGCCAGCGCACCGGGGCGGTGCGCGCCCTCGGGGCCCTCGCCGCGGTGCTGCTCTGCGGCGGGGCCACGGCGCTCGCCGGTCCCATCGCCTTCGTCGGCCTCGCCGTCCCGCACCTCGTCCGCGCGCTCACCGGCCCCGCGCACCGGTGGCTGCTGCCGCTGTCGGCGCTCGTCGCCCCCACGCTGCTGCTCCTCGCCGACGTCCTCGGCCGGGTCGTCGCCCGACCGGGCGAGGTGCAGGTCGGCGTCGTGGCGGCGCTGCTCGGCGCGCCCGTCCTCGTGGCCCTCGTGCGTCGCCGCCGCGGGAGCCTCGAGCTGTGAGCGCCGCGACGACCGGGCGGGCGCCCGGAGGCGCGCACAGGAGTGCGCCCGGAAGTGCGCACGGGAGCGCGCACCGGGGTGCCCCCGGCGCCGGTGC
>NZ_JABEMA010000341.1 GCF_013004605.1 Pseudokineococcus marinus | reverse complement strand
CTGGCCGCCTGGCGCGCCGCCGGCCTGCCCACCGCGTCCGGCGACCCCGAGGCGCCGGTGCCCGGTGACGTCGACCTGGCCGCCGGGCACCTGCCCGTGGTGGACGCCGACGGCGCCGCGGAGCTGGCCGCGCGCGGCCGCCTGCTCGACGCCCGCGCGCACGAGCGCTACACGGGCGAGGTCGAGCCGGTCGACCCGCGGGCCGGTCACGTGCCGGGCGCCCTCAGCGCGCCCACCGCGGACAACCTCGACGCCGACGGGCGGTTCCGCGACGCCCACGAGCTGTCCCGGCGCTTCGCCGCGCTGGGCGTCGG
This sequence comes from Pseudokineococcus marinus, assembly GCF_013004605.1. GTDB lineage: Bacteria > Actinomycetota > Actinomycetes > Actinomycetales > Quadrisphaeraceae > Pseudokineococcus > Pseudokineococcus marinus. Next base: position 2,699 of record NZ_JABEMA010000341.1, on the reverse strand, counting down.
ACCGGGCGTGGAGGTCGGCGTCTCGTGCGGCTCCGGCGTCACCGCCGCGCACGAGGCGCTGGCCCTGGAGCTCGCCGGCTGCCGCCCGGTGCTTTTCGCCGGCTCGTGGTCGGCGTGGTCGAGCGACCCGGCGCGGCCCGTGGCGGTGGGACCGCAGCCCTGACGGCAGCTCTCGACCGACCGCCGATAATGAGCGTTATGACATTCACCGTGACGGCCCGCCCCCCGCACGGCCTCGGGCTCCTCCCCCGTCAGCCCGTCGCGGCGCCGGGACCGCGCTGGCCGCGGCGTCGCCGGAGCCACGCCAGCGGGCGCCGGACGGTCGACAACGGACCGAAGCCCCGCTCGTAGGAGCTCGTCCGCGTCGAGCCGACCTGGAAGAGGACGAAGGCCGGCACCCAGAGCAGCCGCGCCTGCGCCGGAGCCAGCACCAGCACCGCCACCATCGCTCCGGCGAGCAGGAGCCACTCCAGCGCGACGACGACGGCCAGCGACCCCGGCGCGAGCCACGGCGCCCGCCCGTCCCAGGGCCCGGAGCCGGGACGGCTGCGCAGGTGCACCAGCGACGGCGCGGCCGCACTGAGGAGGCCCGCCGCGACGAGGACCGCCCGGACCGCGCCGTCGGCCCCGGTGCCGGCGCCCGCCAGGAGGTAGGCGCCCACGACCGCGACGGCGCCGGCGACGTCCCAGGCCCGCACGTCGAGGGCGGACCCGGCGGGTCGGTCGCGGGCGACGACCAGGGCGCGGCCCGGGACGGGGCGGGGCGAGCGGCCCTCGGCGCTCAGCAGGCCGGCGTGGGCGAGCAGCAGGGCCACGTGGGCGCGGCGCCCGAGCCCCTCCGCCGGCGGGGCGCCCCGCTCCCCCAGGAAGGTCGTCGCCTCGAGCGCCCAGGCGAGGAGCACGCAGGCGGTGTAGGTGGCGAGGACCGTGGCCACGAGGAGGATCCCGAGCACCGGGGGCAGCTCACCGCCGGCGGCGGCGTGGTACCCGGTCCACACGCGCAGGCCGTACCCCAGCGGCACGCACGCCAGGACGGGGAGCCCGAGGCGCCGGGCGGCCACGCCGTCGGGCGCGACGGGGCCCGCCCGGCGGACGCGCTCACGGGCGAGCTCGTAGGCGCCCGAGACGAGGACGAGGAGGACCAGGAAGCCCGTCGCCGCCTCGCCGGCGGAGCCGGGGAGCAGCACCGCGAGGGCGACGGCCGCGGCGACGCGGGCCCCGAGGCTGCCCCACACCACCGCCGCGCGCGCGGGCGTCCAGGGGAACGTGAGGCGACCGCGGTGGTCGCGCTCGGGATGGGCCGCGTCGGCGGCGCGGTCGCGCAGGTCGTTGAGCTGGTAGCGGGCCTGGTACGCCAGGGGCTCCACGACGACCCACAGCACGACGAGCTGGACGATCGCCGCCGGGCCGGGCACGCGCCCCGCGGCCACCAGGGCGACGGCCGCGCCGAGCGGCACGAGGGGCAGCTTGAGCAGCATCTCGCGCGAGCGGGGCAGCAGCGCGCGGGCCAGGACCTGCCGGCGCGTGGCGCGCAGGTCCTCCCCGGAGCCCGTCGGCGCCGCGGCGGCGTCCGCAGCGGTGGCACCCCCTCGGGGACGCTGCGTGACGGCGTCCTCGTCCACCCCCCCGACCGCGCTCACGACGAGTGACGCTAGGCCATGAGCGCCCGCCACCGGCCCCGACGACGCCACCGACGCCCGACCGGGTGAGCGCGGCGTGCGCCCGTACGGATGCCGTCACCGGCCGTCCACCCCGTGTCCTCCCGGCGGGGGCCCCGTCTGCGCCACGATCGGCACCACCACGCAGCACCCGCCCCCGGAGGAGATGGTCAGTGCCGTCGCCCACGCACCTCGTCACCGTCGACTGCTTCGACACCGCCATCACGCGCGCCCTCGGTGAGCCGCGGCAGGTCGGCTACGTCGTCGCCGAGCGGCTGCGGCGCGCCGGTGTCGTGAGCACGCCCCCGGAGCAGTACGTCGAGGCCCGCGAGCGCGCCGAGCACCTCGCCCGGCGGCGGGTCGGGCCGGGTCGCACGCTCGACGACGTCGCCCGCGAGCTCGTCGCGCTGCTGGGACTGGACCCGGACGTCGCACCGGTGCTCGTCGAGGCGGAGGTCGACGCCGAGGTACTCCTGACGCGGCAGGTGCCCGGCACGGCCTCGCGCCTGGCCCGCGAGCGGGACCGGGGGGCGCAGGTGGGCTTCCTGTCCGACACGCCGCTGACGACCGACCAGCTGCGCCGGCTGCTCGCCCGCGCCGGCGTCCTCGACGAGCGCGACCTGGTCTGGACGTCGAGCGAACTGGGGGCCGAGAAGGGCGAAGGGGCGGCCTACGCAGCCGTCGTCGCCGACCTCGGAGGGCGACCCGGCACCTGGCGGCACTCGGGCGACAACCACCGGTCCGACGTGGTGATGGCGCGGCTCTCCGGTGTCCGGGCGAGCTGGGCGCCGGCCGGGTCGCTGACACGCTACGAGCGCGCGCTCGACCGAGCCTCGCCCGCCACCGGGGGCGTGTCGTCGCTGCTCGCCGGCTCCTCGCGACGGGCGCGCCTGCTCCTGGCGGCGAGCGACGCGGACGCCGACCTCGCCCCTGCCGCCACGGGCGCCCTCGGCGCGGTGGTCGTGGCCTACGGCCTCTGGGCGCTGGCGCGCGCCGACGCCGCCGGTGCGGCGGCCGTGCGCGTGCAGGGGTCGAGCGGCG
>NZ_JABEMA010000340.1 GCF_013004605.1 Pseudokineococcus marinus | reverse complement strand
GGGACCCGCGGGTCGACCCCCACCCTCCGGGCCGAGCGCGCGCTCCTGCGCGAGGGCCACCTCCTCGTGGCCGGGGTCGACGAGGTGGGCCGCGGCGCCCTCGCCGGACCCGTGAGCGTCGGCGTCGCCGTCGTGGACGCGGCCACGCGGACGGCCCCTGCCGGGCTGCGGGACTCCAAGCTGCTCGCTCCCGAGGCGCGCGAGGCCCTCGCCCCGCGCCTGCGCCGCTGGGCGCCCGCGCACGCCGTCGGGCACGCCAGCGCGGGGGAGGTCGACGCCCTGGGCATCGTCCGCGCGCTGCGGCTGGCCGGGCGGCGGGCGCTCGAGCAGCTGGCCGTCGTCCCGGACGTCGTGCTGCTCGACGGCTCGCACGACTGGCTGTCGACACCGGTGCCCCGCGGCGGCGCCCGGACCGACCCGTGGCTGGTGCGCACGCAGGTCAAGGCCGACCTGCGCTGCGCGGCCGTGGCCGCCGCCAGCGTCCTCGCCAAGACCGAGCGCGACGCCCTGCTGCGCGACCTCGGCGCCCGCGACGAGCGCTACGGCTGGTCCGGCAACAAGGGCTACTCCGCCCCCGACCACCTGGCCGCGCTGCGCCGCCACGGGCCCTGCGTCCAGCACCGGCGCAGCTGGCGGCTGCCGGGCTGCGAGCCCGTGCCCGCCGCCGCGGCGCCGGAAGGGGAGGCCGCGGAGGAGCCGGGACGGGGACCCGCCGTCGCGGCCGCCCTCGCGGAGCTGCCGGTGCAGGCGCCCGCCGGTCGGGACAGGCGCCCGGCGTCGGGCAGGATGGACGGCGACCTGCCGGCGGCGGTGCCGGCCCCGAGCGCGCGGAAGGGCCCATGAGCGCTGAGGACCTCGAGGACTACGAGACCGAGATGGAGCTCGCGCTCTACCGGGAGTACCGCGACGTCGTGGGCCTGTTCGCCTACGTCGTCGAAACGGAGCGCCGCTTCTACCTCGCCAACTCCGTGGACCTCGTGCCGCGCAGCACCGACGGTGAGGTCTGGTTCGAGCTGACGCTCACCGACGCGTGGGTGTGGGACGTCTACCGGTCGGCGCGCTTCGTCAAGCAGGTGCGCGTCGTCACCTTCAAGGACGTCAACGTCGAGGAGCTGGCCAAGTCCGACCTCACCGTCCCGGAGACGTGACGACCGGCTGAGCCGTCGGCCGCCGCCCCGCCGGTCCCCGTCCCGCCGACGCCCGGCGCCGCCCGCCGCGCGTCCGCCCGGTGCGCACAGCCCCCGGCCGGGCCCGGCCCTCCACAGCCGGGCGCCGTCACCGACCGCCGCTGTCCCGCGCCGCGCACGCTGCGGCGCGGAGGTGGTTCTCGTGCGGACGAGCGACGCGGTGGGCCGGTACGGCGAGCAGGTGGCGGTGGCGCACCTGGAGGCCGCCGGGATGCGGGTGGTGGCGCGCAACTGGCGCTGCACGGACCCGGTGCGCGGGGAGATCGACGTCGTCGCCCGCGACGGCGACGCCCTCGTGGCGGTGGAGGTGAAGACCCGCCGCTGCGGCCCCGCGGGAACGCCGGGCGCCGGCCACCCCTTCGAGGCCGTGACGCCCGTGAAGGCCGCGCGCGTGCGGCGCCTGCTCGTGGCCTTCGCGGACGCCTCGGGGGAGCGGGCGGGCAGCCTGCGCGTCGACGCGGTCGCCGTGCTGCGCCCGCCCGCGGGCCCGGCCCGCGTCGAGCACCTGCGCGGGGTGGCGTGATGGGGCTGGGCGCCACGCGCGGCATCGCCCTCGTCGGGCTCGCCGGCGCCGTCGTGGAGGTCGAGGCCTTCGTGACCCCCGGCCTGCCGGCCTTCGTCGTCACCGGCCTGCCGGACACGTCCCTCGGCCAGTCGCGCGACCGCGTCCGGGCGGCGCTCGCGGGCATCGGCTGCTCGCTGCCGTCGCGGCGCGTCACCGTGAACCTCTCGCCCGCCTCGCTGCCCAAGCAGGGCGCCGGCTTCGACCTCGCGGTGGCCGTCGCCGTCCTCGCGGCGGAGGGCGGGGTGGCGCGCGAGGCGGTCCGCGGCTGGACGCACCTCGGGGAGCTCGGCCTCGACGGGAGCCTGCGCCCGGTGCGCGGCGTCCTGCCCGCGGTGGTCGCCGCCGTCCGCGCCGGCTCGCCGCGCGTGGTGGTGCCGCAGGAGAACGCGGCGGAGGCGGAGCTCGTGCCGGGGGCCCAGGTGCGCGCGGCTGCGTCGCTCGCGGCGGTGGTCCGCGGGCACGGCGGCGAGGTCGACGCGGCGTGCGACCCGGACGAGCCCCCCGCGCGCCGCCCCGGTCCCGCCCCCGTGACGGCGACGCCACCGGACCTCGCGGACGTCGTCGGCCAGGACGAGGCGCGGCGGGCCGTCGAGGTGGCCGCCGCGGGCGGGCACCACCTGCTGCTCGTGGGACCGCCGGGCGCCGGCAAGACCATGCTCGCCGCCCGCCTGCCGGGGCTGCTGCCCGACCTCGACGACGAGGAGGCGGTCGAGGTCACCGCGGTGCACTCGGTCGCGGGCACCTTCGACGCGGCCGGCGGCCTGCTGCGCCGCCCGCCCTTCGAGGACCCGCACCACACGGCGACCACGCCCTCGGTCGTCGGCGGCGGCAGCGGCGTCGTCCGCCCCGGCGCCGCCTCGCGGGCGCACCGGGGCGTCCTCTTCCTCGACGAGGCCCCCGAGTTCCGCAAGGACGTCCTCGAGGCGCTCCGGCAGCCGCTCGAGCACGGCAGCCTCGTCATCGCGCGGGCCGGCGGGGCGGCCCGCTACCCGGCGCGCTTCCAGCTCGTGCTCGCGGCCAACCCCTGCCCGTGCGGGCGCGCGAGCGGGCGCGGCGACGCGTGCACGTGCGCCTCGGTGGAGCGGCGGCGCTACCTCGCCCGGCTGTCCGGGCCGCTGCTCGACCGGGTCGACCTCCAGGTCGAGGTGGCGGCCCCCTCGCGGGCCGCGCTCGCCCTCGGGGCGGAGGGGGAGACGACGGCGGTCGTGGCCGCCCGCGTCCGCGCCGC
>NZ_JABEMA010000034.1 GCF_013004605.1 Pseudokineococcus marinus | reverse complement strand
CGGCGCACCTCGCGACGGCGGCCGCCGCGCTGTCGGTGCAGCGGCCGGGGGCGTCGGCGTCCGCGCCGCGGCGCGAGGAGGTCGAGGCGCTCCTGGCGGGGCGGCCGACCTCTCGTCCGTAGCGGCGGGCCCCTGACCGGGGGATGCCCGTGCGATCACTCGAACACCTGTGCGAACCTGCTCGCGTGGGCGGCGGGTGGTCGAGCAGCAGGGCGGCGGCCTTCCGCCGCTCGCTGGCCGACCGGCACGACGGTCACGAGGGGGTCGAGCACGAGGGGAGCGCGGAGCAGGTGGTGGACCAGCGCCGGGGCGAGGGGCGGCGGGCGGAGGGGCGGGCGCGCGGCGGGCGCGGCACGCACTGCTGGGTGCTCATGCCCGACGCCGACCCCATGCCCGGCGTGGTCGCGGGCTGGCGCCGCGACCGCGGCGGCGCCTGGGAGGCGCGGGTCGCCTACGCGCTCGGCGACGACGGCAGCGCGGGCGCCGCGGGGACGGCGGGCGTCGTCACGGGATGGCTGCCCGCCAGCTGCCTGCGCCCCTACCCGTCCTGAGCGCCTCGTCGCCCGGCGCCCCGCTCGACGCCCCGTCCGACGCCCCGTCCGACGCCCGCCCCGTCCGGCACCGGCCCGGCCGGTCGCCTCACGACGCCGTCCACCGGTACTCCAGCTCCGGGCGACCCGCCCCGCCGTAGCGGGGACGCCGGTCGGCGGCGCCCGTGCCCACGAGGTGCTCGAGGTAGCGACGCGCCGTCACCCGCCCGACGCCGACCCGGGTGGCCACCTCGGCCGCCGACGACGACGCCTCCCGGAGCACGGCCACCACGGCCGCCAGCGTCTCCTCCGACAGCCCGCCCCCGCGGGCGGGCGGCTCCTCCCCGGGCACGAGGTGGCCGGACAGCAGGCGGTCCACCTCGGCCTGGGAGAGCGCCGCGCCGTCGGCGTCGGCGGGGCCGCGCGCCGCCGCGTACTGCCGCAGCCGCTCCCGCAGCGCCGCCCCGGCGAAGGGCTTGAGCAGGTACCCGACGACGCCGAGCGACGTCGCCGCCCGCACCGTCGACAGCTCCCGCGCCGAGGTGACGGCGAGCACGTCCGTCCACCGCCCCGCCGCGCGCAGGGCGCGGACGACGTCGAGCCCGGACCGGTCGGGCAGGTGCATGTCGAGGAGCACGAGGTCGACGGCCGCGCCCTCCGCGCCGCGCAGCCGCATCAGCGCCTCGGCGGCCGTGGCGGCGGGCGGGAGGGCCCGGAAGCCCGGGACCGCGTCCACGTGCCCCCGGTGGGCGGCGGCGGCGACCGGCTCGTCCTCCACCACGAGGACGACGAGGTCGCGGTCGCGCGGGCCCCCGGCCCCGGCCGTCGTCACAGCGCCGCCCGTCGTCCCTCGGGGGCCACCTGCGCCGGCAGCAGCACGCGGAAGCGGGCGCCGCCGAGCACCGAGCGGTCGACCTCGACCCGCCCCCCGAGACGCTCGACCGTCTGGCCGACGAGCGCCAGCCCCAGGCCGCGGCCGTGCAGGCGCCGCCCGTCGTCCTTGGTGGACCAGCCGCGCCGGAAGGCGGCCCCGGCCTCCTCGGCGGACAGCCCGCGGCCGGAGTCGCTCACCTCCACGGCGAGCCCCTCGGCGTCCAGGCCGAGGTGGACCTCGACGAGGGCGCCGCCGCCGCTGCCCCCGTCCGAGGCGTCCCGCGCCGTCGCGGCGGCGTCGACGGCGTTGTCGAGGAGGTTGCCGAGCACCGTGAGCACGTCGCGCACCGGCGTGCCCGTGCGCTCCAGCGCGCCCTCGTCGAGGGCGCTGCCGGCGGCGACGACGAGCTCGACCCCCCGCTCGCCCGCCCGGGCGCTGGCGCCCAGGAGCAGCGCCGCCACGACGGGCTCGTCGACGGCCCCGACGACGTGGTCGGTGAGCGCCTGCGCCTCGGCCAGCTCGTCGACGGCGAGGTCGACCGCCTCGTCCACCCGCCCCATCTCGACGAGCTGCACGACCGTGTGCAGCCGGTTGGAGAACTCGTGGGCCTGGCTGCGGAGCGCCTCGGCCAGCGAGCGCGTCGTCTCGAGCTCGTCGGTCAGCGCCAGCAGGTCGGTGCGGTCGCGCAGCGTGACCACCCGCCCGGCGACGGCGCCGGTGGCCGACGTCGCGTCCGTCCTCGTCCCCGCGCCCACCGCCCCGCCGTCCGGGCCGACGCCCGGGGCGCGCGCCGCGCGGACGGACGCGACGAGCACGCGCCGGGTCGTGAGGAGCACCTCGTCGGCGGCCTCGTCGTCGGCCGTCAGCAGGCGCACGAGGGCCGCCGGGAGCGGCAGCTGCGCCACCGGCCGCCCGACGACGTCGTCGTCGGCGTCCGGCAGGTCGAGCAGCCGGCGGGCCTCGGCGTTGACCAGCTGCACCCTCCCGCCGGGGTCGACGAGCAGGAGCCCCTCGCGCACCGACCGGAGCACGGTGTCGTAGTAGGTGAACATCCGCGCGAGCTCCGGCCCCGCCAGGCCGAGCGTCAGCCGGCGCGCCCGGCGGGCCACGAGGTAGGAGCCGCCCAGGGCGAGGACGAGCACGGCGCCGCCGGCGACCGCGACGACGTGCACGTCGCGGGCGACCTCGCGGCCCACCGCGGCCACGGAGATGCCCGCGGAGACGAGGGCGACGACGGGGCCGCTCTCCGCGCCGCCCGGGCCGGCGGCGCGCACGGGCACGACGGCGCGCACCGAGGGGCCCAGCGTCCCCGTGTACGTCTCGAGGACCCGGCCGCCGGCCAGGGCGGCGGCGCGCGAGCCCAGGTAGGTGCCGCCGACCTGCGCCGGGTCGGGGTGCGTCCAGCGCGTGCCGTCCGGGGCCATGACGACGACGAAGGACGTCCCGGTCTCCGCCCGCACCCGCTCCGCGAAGGGCTGCAGGGCCGCCGTCCGCGCGGCGTCGTCGAGGTCGCCCGTCGCGGCGGCCAGCACCTCCGGGGCGTCGGCGACCGTCTCCGCCACCGCGGACGCCCGCTCGCCCGCGCTGCGCTCGGCGTCGCGGCGCGCGTCCACCCCCGCGAGCACCGCGCCGACGGCGACGACGGCGAGGACGACGAGGGCCTGCCACCACATGAGGTGCGCCGCGACGCTGCGGGGCCCCCGGCGGCTGCTCGGCACGCCGCCAGTGTGGACCGCCGCGGACGCAAGGCACGCAAGGGTGCACCGGCCGCGCACCGGGCCGCAGGCTGCCGCCCGGCTCGGCGCGCGTCGGCGCGCGCCGACGACGCTCTCGACGAGGAGACCCATGGCCACGCAGCCGCCGCCGGTGGACCGGCAGCAGACCCCCACCGCCGCGCCGGCCGGGCGCGACCGCACCCACTGGCTCTACATCGCGGTCATCGTGGCCGTCGTCCTGGGCGCCACCGTGGGCCTCGCCTTCCCGGACACGGGCGTCGCGCTCAAGCCGATCGGCACGGGCTTCGTGGACCTCGTGAAGATGATGATCTCGCCGGTCATCTTCTGCACCATCGTGCTCGGCATCGGGTCGATCCGCGCCGCCGCGCAGGTCGGCAAGGTGGGCGGCCTCGCCCTCGTCTACTTCCTCGGGATGTCGACGTTCGCGCTGGCCATCGGCCTCGTCGTGGGCAACATCGTCCAGCCCGGTGCGGGCATCGACTACCCGAACCCGGGCTACGAGGTCCAGGACACCGGCGAGGAGGGCGAGGGCGGGACGCTCGGCTTCGTCCTGTCCATCATCCCGACGACGCTGGTCTCGCCGCTGACCGGCGACTCGGTGCTGTCCACCCTCTTCGTCGCCATCCTCATCGGCTTCGCCGTGCAGGCCCTCGGCTCGACGGGCCAGGCGGCGCTGCGCGGCATCGCGGTCTTCCAGAAGGTCGTCTTCAAGGTCCTCGCGATGATCATGTGGGTCGCGCCGGTCGGGGCCTTCGGCGCCATCGCCGGCGTCACGGGCGAGACCGGCTGGGACGCCATCCGCGGCCTCCTGCTCGTCATGCTCGCCTTCTACGTGACCTGCCTCATCTTCGTCTTCGGCGTGCTCGGGACGCTGCTGCGCGTCGTCACGGGCCTGTCCGTCTTCTCGCTGCTGAGGTACCTGGGCCGGGAGCTGCTGCTCATCGTCTCGACGTCGTCGTCGGAGACCGCCCTGCCGCGCCTCATCGCCAAGATGGAGCACGCCGGCGTCGACCGCTCCGTCGTCGGGATCACCGTCCCGGTCGGCTACTCGTTCAACCTCGACGGCACGGCCATCTACCTGACGATGGCGTCGCTCTTCATCGCCGAGGCGACCGGGGCGCCCTTCAGCATCGGCGAGCAGGTCTCCCTGCTCGTCTTCATGATCATCGCGTCGAAGGGTGCGGCCGGGGTCACGGGCGCCGGCCTGGCGACCCTCGCCGGCGGCCTGCAGAGCCACCGCCCGGAGCTCGTCGACGGCGTCGGCCTCATCGTCGGCATCGACCGCTTCATGTCCGAGGCGCGCGCGCTGACCAACTTCTCCGGCAACGCCATCGCGACCCTGCTCATCGGGCACTGGACGAAGGCGCTGGACCGCGACCGGGTGCGCCGCGTCCTCGCCGGCGACGATCCCTTCGACGAGCGGACCATGGTCGACGACCACGGCCCGACGACGACGGCGCCCAGCGCCGACCCGGTCGCCGTCACGAACGCCCGCACGCCGGAGGCCGGCACGCCCTCCGACCTCGAGTCCAGCGGCCGGCGCTGACCTCCCCGCCGGGGTCCGCTGCGGACCCCCGGCCCCCGAGCACCCGCCGCGGGCGTGACCCCGCCCGCCCGCGGCGGGCCCCACCCGGCGCGCCGGGCGGAGCACCCGACGGCGGAGGCTCCGGCGGTGGTGGCCCGCCGACGGTGGTGTGCGGAGCGCGGCTACGGTGCCCGCGGAGCTGTCGAGGAGGACGGGGCGGTGCGGATGTCGAGGCTGGGTGGCGGCGCGGTGGCGCTCGCGGAGGCCGGGCGGTCCGGCGCGGGAGCGTCCGCGTGAGCGCCGGGGAGCCCGTCGCGGAGCGCGGGCCCGACCCGACGCGGGAGGACTACCCGCACCGGCGCGCCTTCCCCACGCGCTGGAACGACGAGGACGCCTTCGGGCACCTCAACAACACCGTCTACTACTCGGCGATGGACACGACCATCACCGGCTGGCTGCTCGACGGCGACGACCTCGGCCTGCTCGCGGGCGGCTTCCGGCCCGTCGTCGTGCAGTCCTCGTGCACCTACCGGCGCTCGGCCCACTACCCCGAGGTGCTCGAGGTCGGGCTGCGCTCCACCCGCGTCGGGCGCTCGAGCATGACCTACGACCTCGGCCTGTTCCGGCAGCGCGACGGCGCCCTCGTCGCCCGCGGCACCTGGGTGCACGTCGCCGTGGACGCGGCGACGGGAGAGCCGGTGCCCGTGCCCGAGCCGCTCCGGGCGCGGCTGGCCGGGATCAGCGCTCCGGCGTGACGGCGTCCCTGCGCCACGTCGCGGCGTCGAGGCGGTGCAGGACGTGCGGCCGCAGGCGGTGCCCGGGCGGGAGGGGGTGCTCGAAGTCCTCGGCCGGGTCGCGGCGCATCCCGAGCCGGGCCATGACGGCCTGCGAGCGGGTGTTCGTCCGGGCCGTGAAGGACACGACCTCCTCGAGCCCGACGTCGACGAAGGCCGCGCGCAGCGCCGCGCGCGCCGCCTCGGTGGCGTAGCCCCGCCCCCAGGCCCACGCCGGCAGGCGCCAGCCCACCTCGACGCAGGGCGTGAAGGTCGCCTCGAAGCGCGGCCGGGCCAGCCCGGTGAAGCCGGCGAACCGCCCGGCGTCGTCGGGCGCGGCCGGGTCGGCCACCTCGAGGGCCCACAGCCCCCACCCGTGCTCGGCGAGGTGGGCGTCCGCGCGGTCGACCAGGGAGTCGCTCGCCGCCCGGTCGAGGAGCGCCGGGAAGTGCTCCATGACCCGCGGGTCGGCGCCCATCGCGGCGAAGGGCTCGCGGTCCTCGGGGCGCCACCGGCGCAGGAGCAGGCGGGGCGTCCGCCGGTCGGGGTCCACGACGGGACAGCCTGGCAGGGCGCCCTCCGTCTCCGCGTCGGCGGGCGCGGACCTCGAGGGCCGACGCGCCGTCCGCCGCCCCTCGAGGTCCGCGCTCGTGCTCGCGCCTCGGCGCGGGCGGCCCTCGGAGTCCGCGCCCGTCCGGCTCAGCGCGGGCCGCGCGCCCGCAGCCGCGTGACGACGGCGCCCGCCAGCAGCGCGCCGAGGGTGCCGAGCACCATGTCGCCCAGGGTGTCGGCGTACGCCGTCGCCTCCTCCGGGCCGCCGCGGACGAAGGTCGCGTACTCGCCGACCTCCCAGACGAGCGCCGCCAGGCACCCGCACCCGGCGACGAGGAGCACCCGGACGCCCGGCGGCAGCCCGCGGGGCAGCAGGAGCGCCAGCGCGGCGGCGAGCATTGCCCAGTTGACGAGGTGGGCGGCGTCGTCGAACCACACGACGGCGTCGAAGAGGTCGAGGGCGTTGCCGAGCAGGTCGACCGCCCAGGGGAGGCTGACGAGCAGGTCGGCGAGCAGGGGGTACGCCGCGCCGCGCGGGCGGCCGACGAGCAGCCAGGCCGCGGGCACGAGGAGGAGGCCGATCGGGTAGACGACGGCCCGGGCGTCCATCGCCTTGTCGGAGAAGCGCTCCCACTCGGGGACGGCGAGCGCCAGGCCCAGGAGGCCGAGGACGACCGCCTTGACGGCCAGGTCGGCCACGAGGAGGCGTCGTCGTCGCGCGGCGGGCACGGGGCCATGGTGGCGCGCGGCGGGCGCCCCGCGCGTGCTCCGGTTGTCAGTCCCCGCCCGCGTGCCCCGGCCGGGCGCGGTCGAGCAGCCGCGACAGGACGATGACGGACTCGGTGGCGGCGACGTCGAGCTCGTCGCGCACGCGCTCGAGCGCCCTCTCGAGGTGCTGGACGTCGCGGGCGAGCAGGTGCAGGAGCGCGTCGGCCCGGCCCGTGACCGTCACCGCCTCGACCACCTCGGGGATGCCGACGAGGCGCCGCCGCAGCTCCCGAGGTGAGACGGGGCCCTCGCAGCGCACCTCGACGTAGGCCTCGGTGCCCCAGCCCAGCGCCGCCGGGTCGACGACGGCGGTGAAGCCGCGCACCGCCCCGGTCGCCACGAGCCGGTCGACCCGGCGCTTCACGGCGGGGGCCGACAGGCCGACCTCGGCGCCGATCTCGGCGAAGGTCGCGCGGGCGTCGGCCACCAGCGCCCGCAGGATGCCCTCGTCCAGCCCGTCCACGCCTCATCAGCCTCCTCGGTGTCGCGCAGCAGATCGCCGATCGTCGCACGCACGCGCAACGGATCGCCGCTGACGCGCACGCAGGCGGCCTTGGCCGTGGCTCTCCCCGCTCGTAGCGTCCGCGGCACGGGACGGCGCCGGCGCCGCACCGCCCGCTGACGTCCCGCGGGCGCCGGGCCGCCGGCGCCCCTCCCCGCACTCGTGCCCGACCCCGGAGGTCCCGGTGAGCGACACCACCGCCACCCGCCCGACCGTCCCGCCCGCCGCGACGACGCCGCCCGCCGCGACGACGTCGCCGGTCGCCGCCGTGCCCGCCCCTCGTGCGGAGACGGCGCCGTCCGCCCTCCCGCCCCGGCGGGCCATGCCGCGGCGCTACGCGATGTGCCGTCCCGAGCACTTCGAGGTGCGCTACGCCATCAACCCGTGGATGGACGTCCGCGTCCCGGTCGACCGCGACCTCGCCGTCGCGCAGTGGGAGGAGCTGCGGCGCACCTACCTCGACCTCGGGCACGAGGTCGACCTCGTGCCGCCGCTGCCGGGGCAGCCCGACATGGTCTTCGCGGCGAACGGCGGGGTCGTCCTCGGCGGCCGGGCGCTCGGGGCCCGCTTCGCCCACCCCGAGCGCGCGGCCGAGGGACCCGCCTTCGCCGCCTGGCTGCGCTCGCGGGGCGTCGACGTCCACGACCCCGAGCACGTCGGCGAGGGCGAGGGCGACTTCCTCGTCGTCGGCGACCGCGTCCTGGCCGGCACGGGGTACCGGACGGCGCCGGCGGCGCACGAGGAGGCCGCGCGCGTGCTGGGCGCCGAGGTCGTGGGCCTGCGCCTCGTCGACCCGCGGTATTACCACCTCGACACGGCCCTCGCCGTGCTCGCGGACGACGACGTCGCCTACGTGCCCTCGGCCTTCGACGACGAGGGTCGCGCCGTCCTGGCGCGGCTCTTCCCCGGCGCCCTCCTCGTCGACGAGGACGACGCCGCCGTGCTCGCGCTCAACGCCGTCTCCGACGGGCTCCACGTCGTCCTCCCCGCGGCCGCGCGCCGCACCGCCGACGCGCTGGCGGCGCGGGGGTACGTCCCGGTGCCGGTCGACCTGTCGGAGCTGCTCAAGGGCGGCGGCTCGGTGAAGTGCTGCACGCTGGAGCTGAGGGGCTGACGACGGCGCTCGCCGTCAGAGGTCGCCCTCGAGGAGCGGGGCGCGGCTACCCGCCGGTATCCTCGGGCGTCCCGAGCCGCACTGCCGGCGGTCCGCCGTCGGCACCTGGAGGAGCTGCATGAGCGCGACCGCCGACCCGATCACTGCCCGGGTGCACCGGACGAGCTTCGCCCTCGGCGAGGACGTCGTCCCCTACGCCTACGGCGACGGGTGCACGGACGAGCTGCTGCTCCTGCTCGCCGAGGAGGTCGCGAGCGCCGACCGCGTGCTCCTCGTCCACGACGCGGTGGCCGCCGACCTGGCCCAGCGGGTGGTCGACGGGCTCGCGCCGCACGCGCTCGTGCACCCGCTGCCGGTGAGCGCCCGCGAGGAGCTCAAGACGCTCGAGACGGTGCTGCACCTGGCCGAGGAGGCCGTCGCCGCCGGCGTGACCCGCGGCTCGGTGGTCCTGGCCCTCGGCGGCGGGCTCGTCGGCAACGTCGCCGGCATGGTGGCCGCCACGCTCTTCCGCGGCCTGCCGCTCGTCCACCTGCCGACGACCCCGGTGGCCGCCTTCGACGCGGTCCTGTCGGCCAAGCAGGGCGTCAACCTCTCGGCTGGCAAGAACATGGTGGGCACCTTCTGGACCCCGCGGTCGGTCTGGTGCGACCTCGACTGGCTGCGCGGCGTCGACGCCCGCCAGGTCCTCACCGGCACGGCGGAGATGGCGAAGAACGTGCTCGCCGTCCTGCCCGAGCGCGAGGACGACTACCTCGCCGCCGTCGACGGCCTCGCCGACCCGGGCTCGGACGCCCTGCTGCGCCTGCTGCAGATCGGTGTCGACGCCAAGACGGGGCCGCTGCGGGTGGACCCGCACGAGCGCAGCGAGGCCCTCGTCTTCGAGTACGGCCACACCGTGGGCCACGCCGTCGAGCTCGCCTCGCGCGGCGCCCTCTCGCACGGCGCGGCCGTCGGCTGGGGGATGCTCGCCGCTGCGGACGTGGCGGCGCGGCTCGGCCTCCTCGACGACGCGGCGGTCGCCGCGCACGCGCGGGTCCTCGCGCCGCTCGGCGTGCGCGTCGACGCCCCGCCGGTCCTCGACCGCGCCCTGGTGCACCGGCTGCTGCTGCGCGACAACAAGCGCGGCTACCTGCCGGGCATCGGCGACGACGTCGTGCCCATGGTCCTGCTCGACCGGCTCGGCAGCGCCCGTCGCGGGGAGGGCGGCCGCCCGCTCGTCCCCGTGCCGACGGACCTCGTCCACGCGGCCGTCGACGAGGTCCTCCGCCCCGTCTGAGCGGCCCGCCCTCGACCGGACGTCGTCCGACGCGTCAGTCCTCGGCCAGGCCCCCGCCGGGGTCGCCGTCGACCGGTGCCGCAGCGGGCTCTCCGCGCGGCAGGTCGTCGTCGAGGTCGCGCAGCGCCTCGAAGGCGCCCTCCAGCGCGTCGTACAGCCCGGCGTGCACGGGCAGCAGCCGGGCGTAGACGGCCGAGGCCGCCGCGTCGGGCTCGACGACGTGGTCGACCTCGACGCGGTCGGCCGCCACCTCGACGCTGGGGACGAGGCCGAGCGCCGTCATCGCGACGACCGCCGCGCCGTAGCCGGACCCCTGCGTGCCGCTGGGGAAGGACACGGGCATGCCGAGGACGTCGGCGAGCATCTGCCGCCACACGGCGGACCGGGCGAAGCCGCCGGTGGCCCGCATCTCGTGGATCTCGTGGCCGGCCTCGCGCAAGGACGCCAGCACGAGGGCCAGCTGCTGGCACACGCCCTCGAGGGCCGCCCGCAGGAGGTGCGCACGGGTGTGGTGGCGCTGCAGCCCCACGTAGGCCCCCCTCGGCAGGGAGGTCCAGTACGGCGCCCGCTCGCTCAGCAGGTAGGGGAGCATGAGCAGGCCCTCGGAGCCCGCGGGCGCCTGGGAGGCGAGGTCGGTGAGCGACTCCTCGGGCTCGTCGCCCATCTCGTCGGCCAGCACCTCGAGGTCGGGCGCCAGCGCGTCGCCGGCCCACCGCAGCACGACCCCGCCGTTGGTGATGGCGCCGCCGACGGCCCACAGGTCGTCCGTGAGGGCGTAGCAGAAGGTCCGCCCGGCGGGGTCGACGCCGGGGCGGTCGACGACGACGCGCAGCGCGCCGCTCGTGCCGATGGACACGCTCGCCACCCCCGGCCGCACCGCGCCGACCCCGAGGTTGGCGAGCGGCCCGTCCCCGCCGCCGACGACGAGCGCGACGTCCTCGGGCAGGCCCAGGTCGGCCGCCACCTCGGGCCGCAGCCGCAGGCGGTGGGTCACGGGCACGGGGCGGGGCAGCTGGTCGGCGCGCACGCGGGCGAGCTCGAGGGCCTCCGCGTCCCAGTCGAGGGCCTCGAGGTCGAGCAGGCCGTTGCCGGACGCCATCGAGTGGTCGACGACCCACTCCCCGGACCAGTCGTGCAGCAGCAGCTCCTTGACGCCCACCCAGTGGGCCGCGCGCGCGGCGACGTCGGGGCGCTCCTCCGCGAACCAGGCCAGCTTCACGAGCGGGGACATGGGGTGCACCGGCGTCCCGGTGCGCCGGTGCACGCCGGGACCGGGCCCGCGGCGGATGCGGTCGGCCTGCGGCGTCGCGCGCCGGTCGGCCCAGGTGACGACGGCGGTGAGGGGCTCGTCGTGCTCGTCGACGCCGATGACGCTGTGCATGGCGCCGCTGACCCCGATGCCGAGGACGCGGTGGCCGTCGCGGCGGGCGTGGCGGACGACGGCGCGGGCGGCGTCGCGCGCGGCGGCGAGGATGGCGGCCGGGTCCTGCTCGGCCCAGCCGGGCTCCGGCTCGTCGAGCGCGTACTCGACCTCGGCCTCGGCCACGGCGTCGCCGCTCCGGGTGAAGGCGGCGACCTTCGTCGCCGTCGTGCCCAGGTCGACGCCGAGGACGACGTCCTGGCCGCCCGCCGTGGTGGTCGTGGGGTCGGTGGTCGGGGCGTCGGCAGGCACCGGGCCATCCTGACGGACGTCCCCCGGGTGGCGGAGCCGCCGGTCGGGAGGGGCTGGCGGAGCCGCCGGTCGGGAGGGGTAGCGGAGCCGCCGGTCGGGAGGGGTGGCGGAGCCGCCGGTCGGGAGGGGTGGCGGAGCCGCCGGTCGGGAGGGGCTGGTGGAGCCGCCGGTCGGGAGGGGCTGGTGGAGCCGCCGGTCACGGGCCGCTCACAGCGGACGTCCAGGGCTGGTGCGGGCGGCGCGCCTAGCCTGCGGGCATGCCCGAGCCCGCAGCCGCGCCGGTCGCGCCCGGAGCGGCGAGCGCCGGTGCTCCCGACCGGGGGCGCGTGCGCGTCGAGGTCTTCCTCGTCCTCGCCCTGAGCCTGGGCGCCTCGGCCGTCTACGCCGTCGTCAGCCTCGTCGCGACGTGGACGCGGGGGCCCCTGCGCGAGGCGACGGCGACGCTCAACGCCTCGCGCAGCGACCGGCCGTACCTGGACCTCACCTACCAGCTGCTGGCGAACGCGACGGCGCTCGTGCCGGTGGTGCTGGCCCTGGCCCTCCTGGGCTGGAGCGTCGGGGGAGGGGTGCGCTCGGCGGCCCGCTCCATGGGCTTCGACCTGCGCGCGCCCGGCCGCGACGTCCTCCGGGGCGTCGGCCTGGCGGCCCTCATCGGGATCCCCGGGCTGGGGCTCTACCTCGCCGGCCGGGCGCTCGGCGTCACGGCCGACGTCGTCCCGGCGGCGCTCGACACCTACTGGTGGACCGTGCCCGTGCTCCTGCTCGCGGCCGTGAAGAACGCGGTGCTCGAGGAGGTCGTCGTCGTGGGCTGGCTGCTGCGGCGCCTGCAGGACCTGCGCTGGGGCCCCGTCGCGGCCGTCGCGGTCAGCGCCCTCCTGCGCGGCAGCTACCACCTCTACCAGGGCATCGGCCCCTTCGTCGGCAACGTCGTCATGGGCGTCGTCTTCGCCCTCGTCTACCGGCGCACCGGCCGGGTCATGCCCCTCGTCGTCGCGCACTTCCTCATCGACGCCGTCGCCTTCGTCGGCTACGCCGCGGTGCGCCCGCTCCTCTGACGTCTCCTCGGCCGCCGCCGCGACGGGGTCGCCGCCGGCGCGGGTGGACCTCGTGGGGCCGAGGGCGGCGCGCCGTCCCACGCCGTCCACCACCGGGCACGCCGGCCCACGGGGTCCACCGGGGCGGAGAGGACGCTCCGCTCTCCGCGGGGTCGTGGAGGACGAGGGCGACGACGTCCGGCTGGGCGCCCGCTGCTCCGTCCGGGGGATCCCGGCGCCCCGGTCGCGGCCCGACCGCCCGCCACGCTGAGGCACCATGAGTGACTGGCGGTAGCAGGACTGGGCTGGACGGGGGAGGGTGCGCTCGTGCAGGGACGAACGAGGGGACCATGGGCCGCCGGGGCCGTCGACGGCGGTCCGACCCCCGTCGCCGGGGCGTCGGCCGGGGCCGTCCTCCTCCTCGGCTCCCTCTGCGCCCTCCTGTCGGCCGTCTTCCCGGCGGCGGGCCAGACGCCCGCGCTGCTGCTCGCCATCGCGGCCGCCACGACGGTCGGCGGGGTGGCGCTCGTGCTGCTGCGGTCCGTGGTCACCTGGACCGTCCTCAACGCCGCCGTCATCGCCGGCGAGCTGCTGCTCGTCGCCGCCGCCGTCGACGCGGCCGGGGACCGCTCGCGGCTCGTCGCCGTCACGGGCCTCGCCGTCCTCGGGGTGCTGCCGTCGGCGCTGCTCCTCCGCCCGCGGCCCGCGGCGGTGCACCTCGGCGTCGTGGTCGCCGTCGCCGTGGCGCTGCGGCTCCTCGCGCCGGGGGGCGGCACCGTCGTCGAGGCCGTCTACGTGGCCGTGGCCCTCGTCGCCGTGGCCGTCCTCGGGGTCGTGCTGAGCCGCGCCGTCGCGCGCGCGGACGTCGACGACCTCACCCAGCTGCCGAACCGGCGGGCGCTCGCCCGGGCCCTCGACGCGCACGTGGCGGCCCCGCCGCCCGCGGCGACGAGCCTCGCCATGCTCGACCTCGACGGCTTCAAGGAGGTCAACGACACCCACGGCCACGGCGCGGGGGACGCCCGGCTCGTCGCCGTCGCCCGCCACCTCCGGGCCCGGCTGCCGGACGGGCTCCTCGCGCGCATCGGCGGGGACGAGTTCGTCTGGGTCGTCGAGGCCGGCGAGGACGAGGCGCGCCAGCGCCTGGAGGAGGCGACGTCGGGCCTGCCGGACGGGCAGCGGGTGTCCTTCGGCGTCGCGGTCCTCGACGCCAGCGACTCCGCGGCGACGTGGCGGCAGCGCGCCGACGCCGACCTCTACGCCGCCAAGCGCCGCCGGCGCGGCCTGCTGCCCGCGAGCCTGGACACGCCCGAGGCCGAGGAGCTCCTCCGCGCCATCACCGACGGCGAGCTCGTGCTGCGCTACCAGCCCGTCGTGGACCTCGGGACGGGCGCGCTGACCGGCGTGGAGGCCCTCGTGCGGTGGCAGCACCCCGAGCGCGGGCTCCTGCCGCCCAGCACCTTCCTGCCGCTGGCCGAGGCGACCGGGGTCGTCGACCTCCTCGGCGCGCGCGTCCTGCGGGCCGCCTGCCACGAGGTGCGCGAGTGGCAGCGCCGGACCGGCACCACCGCGGGGGTCGCCGTCAACGTCTCCGGCGCGGAGCTCGCCTCACCGGCGTACCCCGGCCGGGTGCTGCGGGCGCTGGCCGACAGCGGGCTGTCCGCCTCCGACCTCGTCCTCGAGGTGACGGAGACGGCCTTCGCGGAGGCGCCGACGATGACGGCGTCGCTCGCGGCGCTGCGCGCCGCCGGCGTCCGGGTGGCGGTCGACGACTTCGGCACGGGCTGGTCGACGCTCTCCCGCCTGGACCAGCTGCCCGTCGACGTCCTCAAGCTCGACAAGTCCTTCGTCGACCGCGTGGTCCCCGGCGAGGGGTGCACGCCCGTCGTCGACGCCGTGCTGGCCATGGCGCGCGCCCTGGACCTCGAGGTCACCGCCGAGGGCGTCGAGACGGCGGAGCAGGTGTGCGCGCTGCGCGACGCCGGGTGCGACGCCGCGCAGGGCTACCACCTCCAGCGCCCCGTGCCCCTGGAGGACGTCGAGCTCAGCGCCCGCCTGCGCACCGCCGCCTGAGCGGCGGCCGCCCGCGCCACCCCACCGGCGCGGGCGCGCCCGAGCGGGCGGCGGGGATCACTCCGGCGCGTCGGGGCTGCGGCGCACGACGAGGACGCACGTGTCGTCCTCGAGGTCGAGGCCGCCGTCGGTGAAGCGGGCGACGACGAGGTCGCGCAGCGCTGCCGCGCTGCAGCCCTCGGGCGCCTGGGAGAGGACCTGCGAGAGCTCCTCGATGCCCTGCCGCAGCGGCCGGTCGCGCCGCTCGAGCAGGCCGTCGGTGTAGAGCACGAGGGCTGCGCCGGGAGGCATGGGCACCTCGGCCTGGTCGACGAGCGTGCGGGGGGCGGCCACGCCGATGGGCGTCGTGAGCGCCTGGTCGAGGCGCTCGACGGCGCCCCCGGGCAGCAGGAGCATCGGCGGCGGGTGGCCCGCCTTGGCGTAGGTGACCGCGCAGCGGCCCCCGTCCTCGGCGCAGGCGATGCGGGCGTAGACGCACGTCGCGAGGCCCGCCATGCCGAGCCCCCGCACGAGGAGGTCGAGCTGGCGCAGGACGGCGCCGGGCTCGTCGCCGCTCCAGGCGTAGGAGCGCAGGACCGAGCGCAGCTGGCCCATGGCGGCGGCGGCCTGCAGGTCGTGGCCCATGACGTCGCCGATGGCGACGCCCAGGCCGCCGTCGGGGAGGTCGAGCACGTCGTACCAGTCGCCGCCGACCTCGGCGCCGACGCCCGCCGGCAGGTAGGTGGCCGCGACGTCGAAGTCGTCGAGCTCGGGCAGGTCGGGCAGCAGGCTGCGCTGGAGCGTCAGCGCGGCCGCGTGCTCGCGCTCGTAGAGCCGCGCGTTGTCGATGGCCAGCCCGGCGCGCACGCCGACGTCCGTCATGGTCGCGAGGTCCGTGGGGCCGGGGGCGCTGCCGTCGACGACCACGAGGCCGAGCACGGCCGTGGTCCGGCCGCGGGCGCGCAGGGGCACGAGCACCACCCGCGTCATCCCCATGGCCCGGACGGCCTCGCGGCTCTCCGCGCGCTCGAGGGGCCCGGCGGCCTCCTCGACGTCGAGCTCCCAGGTGATCGGGTCGGTGACCGAGCCCGAGAGCAGCTCGGCCAGCTGGGGACCGTGCGCGTAGCGGTGCGGGTCCTCGGTGGCGAGGACCCGCGCGTGCTCGGCCATCGCCGGGTCGCCGTGGGCGACGTGGAAGGCCGACGCCCGCCCGGCGTCGTCGGTGCCGATGGCGAAGGCCCAGACGGCGAGGTCGGGGACGACGAGGCCCGGCAGGACGGCGAGGGCCTCGTGGCTGTCGAGGCGGCTGGACAGGGCGCTGCTCACCCGCGCGAGCGCCTCGAGGCGGGCGTTGGCGCGGCGGGCGGCCTCGAGCGCCCGGTCGCGCTCGGCGGCGGCCTCGACGCGCGCGGTGACGTCGGACTGCACCCCCACGTGGTGGGTGAGGCGGCCGTCGGCGTCGAAGACGGGGCTGATGACCACCTCGTTCCAGAAGGCGGTGCCGTCGGCCCGGAAGTTGAGGAGCACCTCGGTGACGGGCTGGTCCTCGCGCAGGGCGCGCGAGATACGGGCCACGGCCTCCCGGTCCGTCCCCGGGCCCTGGAGGAAGCGGCAGTTGCGGCCGACGACGTCCTCGGAGGTGTACCCGGTGGTGCGCGTGAAGGCGGGGTTGACCCACACGAGCGGGTCGTCCTCGCCGTGGGGGTCGCTGATGGTGAAGGACAGGTCGCTCGCGACGACCGCGCGGTACCGGAGGTCGCCGCCGTCCTGCAGCTCGGCGACGGCCTCCTGCTCGCGCAGCGGCAGCATGACGACGAGGGCCTGGCGCGCCAGCGGCGGCGGGGCGTCGGTGAGCGGGAAGCCCACGACCCACAGCGCCTCGCGGGCCTTCGTCGCGTCCGAGCCCCGCTCGGCCGTGACGGCCTCGCCCGTGACGGGCTCGCCCGAGGCGACGCGGCGCAGCGGGGCGGGTCCGTCCTCCATGTCCTCGCCGGTGGCGTCGCGCAGGCCCGCGGCGCGGGACCACTCGGGGATGCCGACGGGCAGGCCCGTCCCGGGCGCCAGCTGGCGGGCGAGGTGGTTGGCGAACACGACCTCGCCCTCGTCGAGGTCGACGAGGAGGACGGCCGCCGGGGTGTCGCGGACCACCGACGGGAGCACCGAGCCCGCGAGCGGCTGCACGGCGGTGAGCCCGTCGATGTCCGTCACGACGCCGATAGTACGGAGCGGAGCCGACGGCGCGCCCTCCGACCGCGGCGCTCGTCGGAGACGGTCGACACCGTGTCGACCGCGTGGCGGCCGGGGGCGCCCGCAGGGCCGGGTCGAGGCGGGTGCGGGGCCGGCTCAGGGCGGGGGCGCCCCGGTGCGGACGGCGTCGAGCCAGACCTGCGCGGCGGCGAAGTCGGCGTCCCCGGTGCCGGGGCGCACGGGCGTCGGCCGGGCGTCGGCCCGGGGGTAGGAGCCGAGGAAGCGCACCTGGGGGCAGAAGCGGTGCAGGCCGAGGAGCGCCTCGGCGACCCGGGCGTCCTCGACGTGGCCCTCGGCGTCGATGGCGAAGCAGTAGCGCCCGAGGGCGTCGCCCGTGGGCCGCGACTCGATGCGCGTGAGGTTGACCCCGCGGGAGGAGAACTGCTCGAGGATCTCGAGCAGCATGCCGGGGTGGTCCTCCGGCTGGAAGGCGACGACGCTCGTCCGGTCGGCGCCCGTCCGCGGCGGCGGGGCGGTCGGGCGGCCGACGAGCACGAAGCGCGTGACGGCGCCCGCCGTGTCGCCCACGTCGCGGGCCAGCACCTGCAGGCCGTAGCGCTCGGCGGCGACCTCCGCGCACAGGGCGGCCTCGTAGCCGGCGGGGGGCGAG
>NZ_JABEMA010000339.1 GCF_013004605.1 Pseudokineococcus marinus | reverse complement strand
GGGCCTCGGGCCGGGCGCGGGGCCCGGTCGGGGGGCCGGGGCGTCGCCGGAGGTCACCCGGGCACGCTACCGGGCGTCCAGCGGCGACACCCGGCGTCGCAGGTCGTCGGTCACGGCGACGTCCTCCAGCTCCCAGCGCGCGGCGCAGGCGGCCCTCAGCACGTCCAGCGGCTGGCCGCCGTCCTCCGCCACGAGGCCGTCCGGACCCCGCCGGACCTGCGCGTCCCCGCAGCGCCAGCTCCGCTGCGGACCCTCGCCCTCCCGGACGACGGTCGCCGCCGGCGCGAGCAGGGCGCCGAGGTCGGCGCCGAGGTGGTCGGGGCGCTGGTGGGGCGGGGCGTCGAGCACGGCCGCGGTGGCGTCCACGCCCGTGGCCACCCAGAGGCTGCTCAGGCCCGCCGCCCGCGCGCCGGCGACGTCGGTGTCGAGCCGGTCGCCGACGACGAGGGCCCGGCGCCCGTCGGCCGCCGCGTCGAGGAGCGGCCGCTCCGGCTTCCCGGCGACGAGGGGCTCGGCGCCCGTGGCGGTCCGGACCGCTGCGACGAGGCTGCCGTTGCCGAGGGCGGGGCCGCGCTCGCGCGCCAGGACGGTGTCGACGTTGGTCGCGACCCACAGGGCGCCCGCCCGGACGGCGTACGCGGCCTCGGTGAGCGCGGCCCAGCCCACGTCGGGGCCGAAGCCCTGGAGGACCGCCACCGGCTCGTCGTCCGCGGACGTCACGGGCACCAGGCCGGCCGCACGGCACGCGAGGGCGACGCCCGGCCCGCCGACGACGAGGACCCGCGCCCCGGCGCCGCAGCGGTCGACGACGAGGCTCGCGCCCGCCTGCGAGGACGTGCGGACCTCCTCTGCCGAGGCGCGCACGCCCGTGCGACCGAGGTGCGCGGCCACGTCCTCGGGGGGCAGGGAGGCGTTGTTCGTGACGAAGCGCACGGCCACCCCCCGCTCGCGGCAGGCGGCGACGGCCTCGGCGGCGCCCCGGACCGGTCGGTCCCCGGCGTAGACGGTGCCGTCGAGGTCGAGCAGGAGCACCTCCACCGACGCGACGAGGGCGTCAGCCACGGCCGTCGCCGTCCGTGCCCGTGCCCTCGTCGTCGTCGGGCGTGGTCGTGGTCCCCCCGACGTCGAGGAGGCCGGGGGCGGCGCTCTCGGGGCCCTCGCCCGTCTGCTCACCAGCACCGCTCGCACCGGGACGCGGCTGCAGGAGGGCACGGACGCTGCTGAGCGCCTCCACGTACTCGGCGCGCTGCGGGCGCATGGCGACGGCGAGCGCGAGCTGCTCGGCAGCCTGGGGCAGGCGCCCGAGGCGTCGCAGGGACTGGCCGTAGCCGAAGCGGGCGTAGTCCGAGTCCGGGGCCACCTCGGCCAGGCGCTCGAAGGTGCGGACGGCGGCACCCGGCCGACCGGCGATGAACTGCGCGCGCGCCAGGGCCTCGAGGACGCTCGCCGAGCGCGGCTCGTCCTCGGCGACCCGCTCGAGCACCGTGGCGGCCGCGGCGGCGTGCCCGCCCTCGAGGAGTCCGAGCCCTCGCTGCAGCCACTCGTAGGTGCCGAGGCCGTCCCCCCGCTCGGGCGAGCCGGAGGCGGCCCCGGGACCGGGTCCGCTCACGCCTCCTCCTCCCAGAGCAGGACGTCGTCGTCCTCGTCGACGACACCGCCCTCGGCGACCTGGGCGCCGGTGGCACCGCCGCGCCCACGGCGCGGGACGGGCCGGCCCGCTGCGGCGAGGGCGTCGTCGTAGGCCTCCTGCAGGCGGGCCTGCGACTCGCGCAGCCCAGGAGGCACCGAGCCGGTCAGCTCGGGCAAGCGCAGCTCGAGGACGGCGGCGTCGGCTTGTCCGAGGTCGCGGCGAGCACCGGCGACGACGATGGCCAGCTCGATGCGGCCCGCGCGGTCCAGCGCGTCCGCCGCCGGGCCCGCGGCGGCGTCCAGGGCGCGCTCCGGCCGTCCGAGCCCGCGCTCGCAGTCGGCCATGACCGGCAGGTGCTCCTGGGAACCCGTGATCCGGCGGGCGGTGCGCAGCTCGCGCAGCGCCTCCTCGTACTCCCCGGCCCGGTAGGCCGCGAGCCCGGTCGCCTCGCGGACGGCCCCCACCCGGCCGGCGCGGCGCTGGGCGGCACGGGCGTGCTCGAGCGCCAGCGCGGGGTCGTCGTCGAGCAGGCGGGCGACCTGCACGAGGTGCCGCGCCACCGCGGTGGCGTTCTCGCCGGACAGCCCGCTGAGGTCGCGGCGCACGTCGGCGTCCAGCTCCCTGCCCGTGACGTCCTCGGGCAGCGGCGGCTCCACCGGTCGGGAAGCACGGGCCTCGCGACCACCGTGGGCGCCCCCGAAGCCCGTGCGGTCGCGCGGGGCGTCTCCGCGCGCCGCCCACCCGCGGTCGCCAGGGCCGGCGCTGCGGGACCGACGTCCCCCGGACCGGTCCCGGTCCCCCCGCCCCGCCCGGTCGTCCCGTCCGCGACCGTCGCGGGCGCGGTCGTCACCGGTACGGGGACCTCGACCCCGCGGGGCACGGTCGCGGTCGCCGCCGTGACGGCCGGCACCGTCGCCCTCGCGTGGCTCTCTCCGCGACGGGCGGTCGTCTCCGGTCCACTCGGCCATGGGTCCTCCTCGGTCCGGGACGCGCACTCGGTCCACCAGCTCTTCTGCTCTCGCCGGGCGCCGGCGCACGACCTCCTGGGCTGCACCGGCGCGCGCTCGGCGACCGACCCCATCATGCGTGACGGCGAGGACGCCTCACGAGCCGACGGCCGCTCGACCTCGCCCGGCGATCGGTCGAGATCGGGTCGTCGCCCTGCCGAGGCCTCAGACCGCAGCGCGTCCCCGCGGACCATGGCGTCGCTCCGGACTCCTGGACGCCTTCTGGCGCAGGACAGGTCCGGGTATGCGAAAGGGCCACCCCCCACACAGGGGGGTGGCCCTTCCTAAGTGAAGTCCGGCGGCGACCTACTCTCCCACGCAGTCCCCCACGCAGTACCATCGGCGCGAACGGGCTTAGCTTCCGGGTTCGGAATGGGACCGGGCGTTTCCCCGAC
>NZ_JABEMA010000338.1 GCF_013004605.1 Pseudokineococcus marinus | reverse complement strand
CGGGCGAGCGCCTGCGCGTGCGACGCGTCGGCGCGGTGCTGCGCGCCGCCCTCGAGGCGCGGGGCGTGCGGCTGGGGCGCGTCGGCGCGGACCTCGCGGTCACGGGCACCTCCGTCGAGACGCACCTGGCGACGAGCGCGCTCGCGGCCGTGCTGGGGCTCGTCCTCCCGCTGGTCATGGGCGCGGCGGCGGCCCTCACGGGCGCGTCATTCGGCGCCGTGCCGGTGCTGGCCTCGCTCGTGCTCGCCGTGGGCGGCCTCGTGCTGCCGACGGTCGTGGTCCACGGGCAGGCCGTGGAGCAGCGGCGCGCCTTCCGGCACGTCGTGGGCGCCTTCCTCGACCTCGTCGCGATGAGCCTCGCCGGTGGCCGGGGTGTCCCCGAGGCGCTCCAGACCGCGTCCGCCGTCAGCGACGCGCCCGCCATGGTGCGCATCCGGCGCGCCCTCGAGGACGCCCGGCTGCAGGGGACGACGCCGTGGCACGCGCTCGGCCGCCTCGGCGCCGACGTGGGCGTCGAGGAGCTCGTCGACCTCGGCGCCGCCCTGGCGCTGGTCGCCGAGGACGGCGCCAAGGTCAAGGAGTCGCTCTCGGCGCGTGCCGAGTCCCTGCGCCGCAAGGAGATCGCCGAGCTCGAGGGCGCCGCGCAGGAGCGGTCGCAGTCGATGGTCGTCGCCCAGCTCCTCCTGGCGGCCGGCTTCCTCCTCTTCCTCCTGTACCCCGCGCTCGCCAGGATCGCCCTGTGAGCCCCCGCCCGAGCCGGTCGCCCGCGCGAGGCCCCACCGACCGCACCCGACGCACCGGCATCCGACCCACCGACCCCAGGGGAACCCCATGGCACCGCTGACCACCGCCCGCTCGCTCGTCCTCCGGCTCGCCGTCGTGCTCCAGCTGTCGCTGCGGCGGCTGCTCGCCCCCCGCCTCGAGGTCCTGCGGGCGCAGCCGCAGCGGGGCGCCAGCGCCATCGAGTGGGTGCTCATCACCGCGGTGGTCGTCGTCATCGTCGGTGTGGTCGCCTTCGTCATCCGGGACCTGGTGGTCGACCGGGCGGAGGAGATCGAGGGCACGATCAACATCCCCAACGGCTGACGGTCCGGTGCACCTCGCACGTGCGCGCGACGGAGGGTCAGGCCGTGGCCGGCGGTCGTCCGGTCGGCTGGTGGCCCGTGACGACGCGGGCGTCAGCTCGATCGAGCTCGTCGTCTACGTGCCGCTGCTCCTCCTGCTGCTCTTCATGGGCGTGCAGGTGGGGCAGGTCATGCTGGGCAACCAGGCCGCCCTGGCGGCCGCCCGTGAGGCTGCCCGCGTCGCCCGGGCGGGCGGCGACCTGACGGCGGCCGAGGACCGGGGCCGCGCGTACGCGGCCTCGATCGGCACCGGCGTGCTCCGGGGGGCCGACGTGGAGGTGCTCGCCCTCGACGGCGGGCTCACCGTCCGCGCGACCGTCACGGGCGACGCGTACGCGCTCGTCCCGAGCCTCGGCGGGCGCATCACCCAGGTGGCCGAGGGCCCCGTGGAGGTGTTCCGCGGTGACACGTGAGGCGCCCGCACGCCGCGACCTCGGACCCTGGGTCGGCGACGCGCCGGAGACGGACGCGCCGCGCCGGCACGCCGCCGACCGCGGCTCCATGTCGGTCGAGGTCGTGGTCGTGGCACCGCTGCTGCTCCTCCTCGTGGTGCTCGTCCTGGCGATGGGCCGCGTGGCCCTGCTGCAGGGCGACGTCGACGCGGCCGCCCGCGACGCCGCCCGGGCCGCCTCGGTCGAGCGGACTCCGGGTGCGGCGGCCGCCGCAGCGCAGGCGGCGCTCGACGCCGTCGCCTCGCCCGACCAGGAGTGCGCTCCTGCAGCGCTCGGGGGCACCTTCGCCCCCGGCGGCCAGGTCGAGGTGACCGTCAGCTGCACCGTCCCGATGCGCACGCTGACGGGTCTCGGCCTGGGCCCCTCGATCACCCTCGACGCCACGGGCGCCGCCCCCCTCGAGACCTTCCGGAGGACCGGCTGATGCCGCGCCGCGCACCCGCGCCCCCCACCCGCCGCCGCCCGGCCGCAGCGCTGCGACGGCGGCTGGCGGCCCTGCGCGCCTCCGGCGAGCGGGGGGCCGCGACGACGTTCCTCGTGCACGCCGCCCCGCTGCTGCTGCTGCTCGGCGGGCTCGTCCACGACGGCGGTCAGGCCATCAACGCGCGCGCCGCCGCGGCCGACGACGCCGAGCAGGCCGCACGCGCCGGCGCCGACGCCGTCGACGTCCCCGTCCTGCGCGCGACCGGCGTCGTCGTCCTCGACCCGGGCCGCGCCGCGGCGGCCGCCGCCGCCTGGTGCGCCCAGCGGGGCTACGGGGGAGGCGACTGCTCGGTCTCGGCCGGCCCGGACGGCGTCGTCGTGACGACGCGCGCCCGTGTGCCCTCGGCCGTCCTCTCGCTCGTGGGCGTCGGCGCCTTCGACGTGGAGGCGACCGCCAGCGCCCGCGCCGCCACCGGCATCGCCGTCGAGGGGAGCTGACCGTGGCCCGCCCCGCTCCCCGCCCTGCTTCCAGCCCCGCCTCACGCCCCGGGGCGGACGACCCCGCGCGTCCCCGCGGCCGGGGGCCCGAGCGGTTCCAGCCGCAGCCGGCCCACGAGCGGCGCTCGCCCTGGGCGGCCGCCGGGGCCCTCCTCGCGCTGCTCGCCCTCGTCATGGGCGTGCCCGCCGTCCTGCTCGCGCTCGGGGCGCCGCCGCCCGTGCCGACCTCGGTGCCCGACGCGGACGTCCTGCTCGGGGCCCTGGGCGCCGAGCAGCTCGTCACCGTGCTCGTGGCCGTCGTCTGGCTGGCGTGGCTGCAGTTCTGCGTGTGCGTCGCCGTCGAGGCCGTGGCGGCCGTCCGGGACGGCGGGCTGCCGCGTCCCGTGCCCCTGGCCGGCCCGAGCCAGCGGCTCGCGCGGGCCCTCGTCGGCGCCCTGCTGCTCACCGGCGTCGTGGCGGGCCAGGCCTCGGCCGCGGCGCCCGTCGTCGCGGCGGCCACCGGTGGACCGGGCCCCGCGGTGGTGGCGAGCCAGCAGGTGG
>NZ_JABEMA010000337.1 GCF_013004605.1 Pseudokineococcus marinus | reverse complement strand
CGAGGAGGTCGTGCGCGCCGCCGCGGCGCCGGGCCGGGGCCCAGGTGGTGTCGGGGGCGGCGCCGGTGACGACGCGGGCGACGGCGCGGGGGAGGGGCGCCCGTGAGCCCGGCGCTGGTCCTGGTCGCCGTCGTCTTCGTGCTCGTGGCGACGGGCGTCTACCTCGTCCTCGAGCGGAGCCTGACCCGCGTGCTCGTCGGCGTCATCCTCATGAGCAACGGCATCAACGTCCTCTTCCTCGTCGCCAGCGGGGCGGCCGGGGAGCCGGCGCTCGTGGGCAGCGCCGAGCCGGCGCGGATGAGCGACCCGCTGCCGCAGGCGATGGTGCTGACGGCCATCGTCATCACCCTCGGGCTCACGGCCTTCCTGCTCGCCATGGCCTACCGCAGCTGGCAGCTGCACGGGCACGACGAGGTGCAGGACGACGTCGAGGACCGGCAGGTCCGGGGCCGCGCCGTGCGCGACGAGACCTCCGGCAGCTACGACCCGGACGACGAGGAGGCCCCCGTGGAGGAGCGCTCGGAGGACCGCCGGCGGGCCCACGCCAGCCCGTCGCCGCGCGACCGGTCGCCCGGGGACGGCCCGCGCCGGGCCGCGCAGCGGCGGGAGGAGGGCCCGTGAGCGGCGTCGGGGCCCTCGCGTCCGCCCTCCCGCACCTGCTCGCCCTCGGCGTCGACGACGCCCCCACGGGTCCGCAGGGCCTGGGGCTGCGCGCCACGCAGGGCCAGGTGCTCGAGTGGCCGACGCTCGTGCCGCTGCCGGTCCTCGTGCCCCTCGTGGCCGCGGGCCTCGCGCTGGCGCTGGCGCGGCACCGCCGGGCGCAGGCCGCCGTCAGCACCGTCGCGCTCTCCGTCGTCCTCGCCACCTCCGTGGCGATGCTCCTCGCGGTGCAGGACGTCGGGACCCTCGTCGTCACGGTGGGCGGGTGGCCCGCCGCCAGCGGCATCTCGCTCGTCGCCGACCAGCTGTCCACCCTCATGCTCAGCGTCTCGAGCGCCGTGACCCTCGGCGTCCTCGTGTACTCGGTGGCGCAGGGCGCCGCGGACGGGGACGACGGCGCGCCCGTCGCGATCTTCCACCCGACCTACCTCGTGCTGTCGGCGGGCGTCTCGAACGCCTTCCTCTCCGGCGACCTGTTCAACCTCTACGTCGGCTTCGAGATGCTGCTCGCGGCGAGCTTCGTGCTGCTCACCCTCGGCGGCACGAGCGCCCGCATCCGCGCGGGGTCTACGTACGTCGTCGTGAGCATCGCCAGCTCGCTCGTCTTCCTCGCCGCCATCGCGCTGGTCTACGCGGCCACCGGCACGGCCAACCTCGCCCAGCTGCCCGAGCGCCTCGACGCCCTCGACGACGGCGTGCGCCTCGCGCTGCAGCTGTCGCTGCTCGTGGCGTTCGGCATCAAGGCGGCGGTCTTCCCGCTGTCGGCGTGGCTGCCCGACTCCTACCCGACGGCGCCCGCCCCGGTCACGGCCGTCTTCGCCGGGCTGCTCACCAAGGTCGGCGTCTACGCCATCATCCGCACGCAGACGCTGCTGTTCCCCGAGGGCCGCCTCGACGACCTCCTGCTCGTCGTCGCCCTCGCCACGATGGTCGTCGGGATCCTCGGCGCCGTGGCGCAGAGCGACGTCAAGCGCCTGCTGTCCTTCACGCTCGTCAGCCACATCGGCTACATGGTCTTCGGCATCGCCGTCGGCTCGGTCGCGGGCCTCGCCTCGGCGATCTTCTACGTCGTCCACCACATCACCGTGCAGACGACCCTCTTCCTCGTGCTGGGCCTCGTCGAGCGACGGGGCGGCTCGACGTCGATGGACCACCTGGGCGGCATGGCGAAGCTGTCGCCGCTGCTCGGCGTCCTCTTCTTCGTGCCGGCGATGAACCTCGCGGGCATCCCGCCCCTGTCGGGCTTCCTCGGGAAGGTCGGGCTCATCCAGGCGGGCGTGGCCGACGGGGGCGTGCTGCCGCTCGTGCTCGTCGGCGGCAGCGTCCTCACGAGCCTGCTCACCCTCTACGCCGTCGCCAAGGCGTGGAACCGCGCCTTCTGGAGCCGGCCCGCGACGGTGGGCCGCGAGGAGGAGACCCGCGCGGACGACGACGAGGCGCCCGACGCCGCGACGACGCTGTCCGGCGTCGGCGAGGTGAGCCAGCGGCAGGACGCCGTGGAGCGGGCGCAGGGCGTCTCGGCCGTCGCGACCCGGGAGGACGACGAGGCCGCCGCGGCGGGGGCGCTCACGGGCGCCGCCGTCGACCCCGAGCGCACCCCCGTCGAGATGACGCGCGTGCCCCGCGGGATGGTCGCCCCGACGGCGGCGCTGGTGGCGCTGGGCCTGTCCCTCACCGTGCTGGCGGGCCCGCTGCTGCGCGTCGCCGAGGACTCGGCGCTCGAGCTCGACCAGCGGCAGCCCTACGTCCGCGCCGTCCTCGGGCAGGCCGCGGCCGACCGGGTCGCCCCGACGACGCAGGTCGGCCCGGCGGGGGGCTCGCGGTGACCCGCGCGCGCCGCGCGGTCGTCCAGTGGCCCGTCCTCGCCTGGACGGCGCTGGTCTGGGTGCTGCTGTGGGGCGACCTGTCGGTGGCCAACGTGCTCGCGGGCGCCGTGCTCGGCCTGCTCGTCGTCCTCGTCTTCCCCCAGCCGCCGGTGCGCTTCCCCGGCGCGGTGCGCCCGGGGCCGGTGCTGCGCCTGCTGCTGACCTTCGCCCTCGACGTCGTCCGCGCGTCGCTGCAGGTGGCCGCCCTCGTGCTGAGCCGGCGCACGCCGACGAGCTCGGTGCTCGAGGTGCACCTGCGCACGGCGAGCCTCGCGCACCTGACCGCGACGGCGGAGCTCATCTCGCTCGTGCCCGGCAGCGTCGTCGTCGAGGTGCGGCCGGGCACGCAGAGCCTCTTCGTGCACGTCATCGACACCCCGGACGCCGCCGCGGCGGAGCGGGAGCGGGCGGGGGTGCTGCGCGTGGAGGAGCGGGTCGTGCGGGCCTTCGGGACCGCCGAGGAGGTCGCCGACGTCGAGGCGGGCGACGCCACCGGCCGCGGCCGCCACACGCGGCCGCCGGTGCGCC
>NZ_JABEMA010000336.1 GCF_013004605.1 Pseudokineococcus marinus | reverse complement strand
CTCGGCCTCGTCCTCGGCGGCTGCGCCGGGCTCGGCACCGGCGCCCTCGGCGGCGTCCTCCTCGCCGGCGGTGCCGGGGGAGGGGGCGGGGCCCTCGGCGACGTCCTCGAGCGCGTCACGGGAGGGGCGGGCGAGCGGTCCGTCGCCGAGGCGCTGCCCGACGAGCTGCCCCGCCTGCGCGCCCTCGTCGCCGACGAGCGCGGTCTGGACTGGGAGCACGAGGTGCCCGTGCGGGCCCTGGACGCCGACGCCTTCGCGGCGGCGCTCGACGGCGAGGAGCAGGGTGACGCCCCCTCGAGCGGCGGCGCGCGCCCCGACGAGGGCCTCGAGGACGACTGGCCCGCCGGTCTCGACGACCCGGGCGACGGACGGGCGGAGACCTACGCCGCCCTGGGGCTCACGCCGTCGGCCGCGACCTACGAGGAGGCCTGGTCCGCCGGGGACGCCGACGTCCTCGGCTTCTACGACCCGGAGGTCGACGAGGTCGTCCTGCGCGGCACGAGGTGGTCGCCCCTCGTCGAGGAGACGCTCGTCCACGAGCTCGTGCACGCCCTCGACGCCCAGCACGTCGACCTCGACGCGGCCCTGGACGCGGACCTCTCGCCCGAGGCCGTGAGCGCGCACGCCGCCGTCGTCGAGGGCGACGCCGAGCGCGTCGCCTGGGCCTGGTACGACGGCCTCGACGACGACCAGCTCGACGCCTACGACGAGGCGTGGGAGCGGTCGTGGGACGAGGAGGCCTCACCAGACGGGGAAGCAGACGGGGGCGCGGACGACCGCACCTACGACGCGCTCGCGGACGCGCTCGCCCTCTTCCCCTACGACTACGGCTACGTGGCCGTCGACGCCGTCGCCGACGCCCAGGGCCCGGGGGCCGTCACGACGCTGCTGCGCGAGCCGCTCACGACCACCGAGCAGGTGCTCGCCGCGCAGGGCGTGCCTGGCGCGTCGCCCGGCCTGGCCCCCGGCGCGGAGGTCCCCGCCCCTGCGGCGCCCGAGGGCGCGGAGGTCCTCGGCACGGGCACCCTCGGGCTGTTCCCCCTGTCGCTGCTGCCGCTCGTGGCCGACGCCGAGGACGAGGGCTACTACCTCGAGGACGACGTCGTGACGACGGCGTGGGCGGGGGACGCCTGGACGACGTGGGTGGACCCGGCCGACGACGCGCGCGCCTGCACGGCCGTCCTCGTCCGCCTCGACGACGCTCGCGGCCGGGACGACCTGGCCGAGGACCTCGCGGCCTGGGTGGAGGACGCGCGCGACGTCGGCGCCGCCCTCGCGCCCGTCGGCGAGACCGACCTGGAGCTCCGGGGCTGCGGCGACCGGTAGGCCGGCCGCCGGGCTCCCGTCCGCCACCGCACGGCCGTCGCCGTCAGGAGGGGCGTGCCGCCAGGGCGTCGACGACGCGGGCGACGCCGTCGGCGACGTCGGCCGCGGTCGTGTCGACGACCAGGTCCGGCGCCATCGCCGACCTCTCCCGCGGCCAGCGGTCGTAGACGCCGCGCAGGAAGGCGAGGTCCTTCGACACCCCCCGCGTCGGGTCCTCCTGCGCGCGGGCGTGCGCGGTGGGCAGGTCCGTGGTCACGGCCACGGTGAGCACCGCGGTGCCGGGCGGCGCGACGCGCACGAGGCGCGCGACCTCCGGGGCGGTGCCGGACCCCTCCGCGACGACGCACGTCAGGTCGGTGCGCGCCCACAGCGCGACGACCGCCTCGAAGACGGCGTGCGCCTCGTCCCAGCCGGGCAGGGTGGGCAGCGCCATCGCCGCGATCGCGTCGAGCTCGACGACGGCGACCCGCTCGCCGCGCCGGCGGAGCTCGGCCCCCAGCGCCGACGCCAGCGCGCTCTTCCCCGACGCCTGCGGGCCCGCCAGCACGACGAGCAGGGGCGCGGCAGCCCCCTTCCGCCCACCGGCCGGGTGCTCGGCGGGACGAGCGGGGCCGCCCGTCGTCACCGGTGCAGCGCCGGCAGCACCTCGCGGCCGAAGACCTCGACCCACTCCCGCTGGTTCCGGCCCACGTTGTGCAGGTAGACGCGGTCGAAGCCGAGGTCGACGTGCCGCTGGATGGCGGCGCGGTGCACGTCGGGGTCGCTCGAGATGACCATCCGGCCCTCGAAGTCCTCCTCGCGCACCATCTGCGCCATCGCCGCGAAGTCGTGCGGGGAGCGGATGTCGGCCTTGGGGAACTTCATCCCCCCGTTGGGCCACTCGACCAGCGCGTTGCGGAGGGCCTCCTCGTCCGTCGGGGCCCAGGACAGGTGCAGCTGCAGCACCTTCGGCATCGTCGAGGGGTCCTTGCCGGCCTCGCGGGCGCCGGCGTCGAAGCGCTCGAAGAGGCCGGAGATCTTCTCGAGCGGGGCGCCGACGGTGATGAGGCCGTCCGCCGACCGCCCGGCGCGCTTCGCGTTGAGGGGCCCGGCGGTGGCGACGAGCACCTCGGGCGGCTGCTCGGGCATGGTCCACAGCCGGGTCGTCTCGTGCCGGTACCAGGTGCCCTGGAACTTGACGTCCTTCCCGGCGAGCGAGGCGTCGAAGAGCTTCTTCATGAGGTCCACGGCCTCGAACATGCGCGCCGAGCGCTCGCCGCCCTCGGGCCAGTAGGGCGCGACGACGTGCTCGTTGAGGGCCTCGCCCGCACCGACGCCGAGCCAGTGGCGCCCGGGGTACATCGCCGCGAGCGTCGCCGAGGCCTGCGCGACGACGGCGGGGTGCCACCGCCAGCCCGGGGCGACGACGCCGGAGCCGAAGTCGCCGCGGGTGCGCTCGCCGACGGCCGTGAGCACGGGCCAGATCGAGGCGGCCTGGCCCTGCTGCGGCACCCAGGGCGCGAAGTGGTCGCCCGCCATGCAGCCCGAGAAGCCGTGCTGCTCGGAGAGGGCCGTCAGCTCGACCGCCTCGGTGGGGGTGAACTGCTCGAGCATCGCGGCGTAGCCGACCGTCAGCGAGGACGACGCCGCCCCCGACGTCGACGACGGCTCGGGACCGGCGCCCGGGGCGGGCACGGCGGGGGCACCGGCGGGGGAGGGGGTCGCGGCCTCGCTCATGCCGGCGACGCTACCGGCG
>NZ_JABEMA010000335.1 GCF_013004605.1 Pseudokineococcus marinus | reverse complement strand
GCCGCGCCGGTGAGGCGCCCGAGCGTGCGGAAGGTCTTGCTCGAGCCCACGGCGAGGTCGCAGGCGCCCTGCTCGCGCAGGCGCCCGGTCGAGGCCTCGAGCACCGCGCGGGCGTGCTCGCGCAGCGGCGCGACGTCGCGCGGCCTCGCCGCCCCGCCGGCGAGGTGCGAGCGCGTCGTGCGCCCGGCGCCGAGCGGCACGCTGAGCGCGACGTCGGCGTCCTCGTCGCGGCCGACGGCCATCTCGAGCGAGCCGCCGCCGATGTCGAGGACGAGCAGGCGCCCCGCCGACCACCCGAACCAGCGCCGCACCGCGAAGAAGGTGAGCCGCGCCTCGGCGCCGCCGCTGAGCACCTCGAGGGCGACGCCGGTCTCCCGGCGGACCCGCTCGAGGACCTCCGCGCCGTTGGGCGCCTCCCGCAGGGCGCTGGTGGCGAAGCCCATGAGCTCCTCGACGCCCTCGGCGGTGGCCGCCTCCCGCGCCGCCCGGACGGCGTCGAGCAGGTCCGCCACGCCCTCCTCGCGGACGGCGCCCTCGGCGTCGAGCCGCTCGGCGAGCCGCAGCACGCGCCGGTGGGAGGCCGTGGGCACGGGCGAGGCGCCGGGGTGGGCGTCGACGACGAGCAGGTGCACGGTGTTCGACCCGACGTCGAGGACCCCCAGGCGCATGGGCGCAGAACCTAGCGCCGCCTACGCTCCGCGACGTGCCGCCCCTCCCCCGCCCCGGTGCGGCCCCCGACGGGACGAGCCCCGACGGGGCGGCCCAGGCCGCGGCAGCCGGGGAGGACGTCCTGCCGGGCGTCGTGCCCAGCCCGAACGCCTGGTACCACCCCGACGCGTACGCGCTGGAGAACGCCCACGTGGACCCGGACCGCCGCGTGGACGCCGTCCTGCGCGAGGTGGCGGGCTGGGCGGGCCTCGACGTCGTCGACGTCGGCTGCGGGCTCGGCGTCATGCTCGGGCGGCTCGCCGGGCTCGACCCCGGGCCGGGCGAGGACGCGGCCGCCGCGGCGCGCGGCGCCGCCCGCTCGGTCGTCGGCGTCGAGCCGCACCCGCCGCTGCGCGGGCGGGCGCAGCGGCGGGCGCGGGCGCTCGACCCGGCGGGGGCGCGGGTGCGCGTCGTCGCGGGGACGGCCCAGGCGCTGCCGCTGCCGGACGCCTCCGTCGACGTCGTCCTCGCCCGCTGGGCCTACTTCTTCGGGCCCGGCTGCGAGCCGGGCCTCGCCGAGGCGGAGCGGGTGCTGCGCCCGGGCGGGGCCGTGGTCGTCGTCGACACCGACGCGAGCCGCTCGACCTTCGGCGGGTGGTTCGCCCGGGCCCGCCCCCGCCACGACGCCGCGGCCGTGCGCCGGTTCTGGCGGCGGCAGGGCTTCTGCGAGCGCGGCGTCGACGTGCGGTGGGCCTTCCCCGACCGCGCCTCCTTCGAGGCGGTCGTCCGCGTCGAGCTGCCGCCCGCCCTGGCCGACGAGGTGCTCGCCGCCCACCCGGGCACCGCGCTCGACGACGCCGTCGCGGTGCGCTGGCGGCGCACCCCCGGGCGGCCGGGGAGCCCGACGGACGACCCGGCCGACGACCCGGCGGGGGCCGCTGTCGGTGGGCGCGCCTAGCGTCCCCGCCATGGCCGCCAAGAGCTCCGCCCCCCGCGCCCCGCGCCCCGCCTACCGCTGCGCGGACTGCGGCTGGACCACGGCCAAGTGGGTCGGACGGTGCGGCGAGTGCCAGGCCTGGGGCACCGTCGAGGAGGTCGCCGCGCCCTCGGGCCCGCGCACCGCGCCCGCCCGGGCCGTGCGGCGCGCCGCCCAGCCCATCGCCGAGGTGGACGCGAAGGAGGCCTCGGCGGCCCCCACCGGGGTCGACGAGCTCGACCGGGTGCTCGGCGGCGGCGTCGTGCCGGGCGCCGTCGTCCTCATGGCCGGCGAGCCCGGGGTGGGCAAGTCGACCCTCCTGCTCGAGGTCGCCGCGCGCACCGCCACCACCGGGAAGACCGTGCTCTACGTCACCGGCGAGGAGACGGCGGCCCAGGTGCGCCTGCGCGCAGAGCGCATCGGGGCGCTGCGCCCCCGGCTCTTCCTCGCGGCCGAGAACGACCTCGCGGCCGTCCTCGCCCACGTCGAGACGGTCTCCCCCGACCTCCTCGTCGTCGACTCCGTGCAGACGGTCGCCTCCGCTGCCGTCGAGGGCGCCGCTGGCGGCGTCACCCAGGTGCGGGAGGTGGCGGCCTCCGTCATCGCGACGGCCAAGGAGCGCGGCATGGCCACGCTGCTCGTCGGCCACGTCACCAAGGACGGGTCCGTCGCGGGCCCCCGCGTGCTCGAGCACCTCGTCGACGTCGTCTGCACCTTCGAGGGCGACCGCCACTCGCGCCTGCGCATGGTGCGGGCCGTGAAGAACCGCTACGGCCCGACCGACGAGGTCGGCTGCTTCGACCTGTCCGAGGGCGGCATCACGGGGCTCGTCGACCCGAGCGAGCTCTTCTTCTCGCGGACGACGACGCCCGTGCCCGGGACCTGCGCCGCGGTGGCCCTCGAGGGGCGCCGCCCGCTGGTGCTCGAGGTGCAGGCGCTCGTCGCGCCGGCCGCGGGCGGCAGCCCGAAGACCCGCTCGACGGGGCTCGACGCCAGCCGGGTGGCCCTGGCCGTCGCCGTCCTCCAGGCGCGCGCCGGGCTGCTGCGCACGCCGAGCGACGTCTTCACGGCGACCGTCGGCGGCGTCCGCACCACCGAGCCCGGCGTCGACCTGGCCCTCGCCGTCGCCCTCGCCGGGGCCTGCTTCGACAGCGCGCTGCCGCCGGGCACGGTCGCCATCGGCGAGGTGGGGCTCTCCGGTGACGTGCGCGCCGTCCCCGGCACCGAGCGGCGGCTCGCCGAGGCCGCCCGGGTGGGCATGCAGCGCGCCGTCGTCCCCCACGGCGCCCTCGGCGTGCAGCCGCCCGGCGCCACCCCGCCGTGGGGGTCGATGCGCGTCCTCGAGGTCGACGACGTCCGCTCCTGCGTGCTGCAGCTCTTCGCCGCCCACGACGGCGACCCGGGCCGGGGCCACCGGCCGCCCC
>NZ_JABEMA010000334.1 GCF_013004605.1 Pseudokineococcus marinus | reverse complement strand
CCGACGCCGGGACCGGCTGCGGCGGAGGCGTCCACGACGACGTCGGCACCGAGCTCACGGGCGCGGGCCAGCGCCGCCGGCGAGACGTCGACCGCCACGACCGTCCCGGCGCCCATCGCGCGGGCCAGCACGACGGCCGACAGGCCCACGCCCCCGCAGCCCAGCACCACGACGCTCTCCCCCGGCTGCAGGCGAGCCCGGCCGCCCAGCGCCCGGTGCGCCGTCGCCGTGCGGCAGCCGAGCGCGGCCGCGGCGACGTCCGTGGGCCCGCCGTCCTCCACGGCCGGCAGGGCCACGAGGTTGGCGTCGGCGTGGTGGAGCGCCACCCGCTCGGCGAGCGACCCGTCGTCGGTGAAGCCGGGCTGGCGCTGGTGCGGGCAGACCTGCGGGTCCCCGCCCCGGCACGTCGCGCACCGCCCGCACCCGCAGACGAAGGGCGTCGTCACCCGGTCGCCCGGGCGCCACCGCGTGACCTCCGGCCCGACCCGCTCGACGACGCCGGCGAGCTCGTGGCCCAGCACCTGCGGGGGGACGACGTCGCCGTCGTGGCCGGCGTAGGCGTGCCAGTCGCTGCGGCACAGCCCGCTCGCCGTGACGCGCAGGACGACGCCGTCCGCCGGCGGGTCCGGGTCGGGCACCTCCTCCACGCGGGGCTCGACGCCGAACGCGCGCAGCACCAGGGCTCTCACGCCGCGCACGCTAGGACGAGCGCCGGAGGGTCGGGGCGGCGGTCCGACCAGCGGCGCTGTGGACGACGTGCGCCGGGCGTCGGTGGTGGCCCGTAGCGTCGTCGCCCGTGAGCACCGAGACCGTCGAGAGCGAGTCCACCGGCACGGCCGCGGAGGCCGGCGCCGTCCTGCGCCGCCTCGTCGGCCGCGAGGACGCCGTCCTGCGCGACGGCCAGGGCGAGGCGGTCGAGGCGCTGGTCGACCGGCGCGCGCGGGCGCTCGTCGTCCAGCGCACGGGCTGGGGCAAGTCCGCCGTCTACTTCGTCTCCACGGCGCTGCTGCGGGCGCGCGGGGCGGGGCCGACGCTGCTCGTGTCCCCTTTGCTGGCGCTCATGCGCGACCAGGTGGCCGCCGCCGCCCGCGCCGGGGTGAGGGCGGTCGAGATCTCCTCGGCCACGGCGCACGAGAACGACGAGGCGCTGCGCGCGCTGGCGGCCGACGAGGTCGACGTCCTCCTCATCTCCCCCGAGCGCCTCGTCAACCCCGCCTTCGCCGAGCAGGTGCTGCCCGACCTGCTCGCGCGCACCGGCCTCCTCGTCGTCGACGAGGCGCACTGCATCTCCGACTGGGGCCACGACTTCCGCCCCGACTACCGCCGCATCCGCGACCTGCTGGGGCGGCTGCCCTCCGGCACGCCCGTGCTGGCGACCACGGCCACGGCCAACGAGCGCGTCGTCGCCGACGTCGCCGAGCAGCTGTCCGCCCCCGCGCCGGGCTCGGCGGCGCCGGTGGAGGTGCTCACCGTGCGCGGCCCTCTCGCGCGCGACTCGCTGCGCCTCGGCGTCCTCGACCTGCCGGACGACGCGGCGCGGCTCGCCTGGCTCTCCGCGCACCTGCCCGACCTCCCCGGGTCGGGCATCGTCTACACGCTCACGGTCGCCGCCGCGGAGGACACCGCTGCGGCGCTGCGGTCCTCCGGTCACGAGGTGCTCGCCTACACCGGCCGCACCGACGACGCCGACCGCCGCGAGGCCGAGACGGCGCTGCGGGAGAACCGGGTCAAGGCGCTGGTGGCCACCTCGGCGCTCGGCATGGGCTTCGACAAGCCGGACCTCGGCTTCGTCGTGCACCTCGGCGCGCCGTCCTCCCCCGTCAGCTACTACCAGCAGGTCGGGCGCGCCGGGCGCGCGGTCGACCGCGCCGACGTCCTCCTGCTCCCCGGGCGCGAGGACCGCGCCGTCTGGTCGTACTTCGCGACGGCGAGCATGCCGCGCGAGGAGGACGCCGCCGCGGTCCTCGACGCCCTGGCGGGCGCGCAGCGGCCGATGAGCGCCGCGGCGCTCGAGTCCGTGGCCGACGTCCGCCGCACGCGCCTCGAGCTGCTGCTCAAGGTGCTGGCCGTCGACGGCGCCGTCGAGCGGGTGCGCGGCGGGTGGACGGCGACGGGGCGCCCGTGGGTCTACGACGCCGAGCGCTACGACCAGGTCGCGGCCACCCGCACCGCCGAGCAGCAGGCGATGGTCGCCTACGAGCGCACCGACGGCTGCCGCATGGCCTTCCTCCAGGAGGCCCTCGACGACGCCACCGCCGCCCCGTGCGGGCGGTGCGACCGCTGCGCCGGGCCCTGGTACCCGACCGACCTCCCCGACGACGCGCGCGAGGCGGCCTCGGCCGCCCTGCGCCGGGCGGGCACGGTGCTGGAGCCGCGCGCGCAGTGGCCCACGGGTGCCGACCGCCTGGGGGTCACCGTCAAGGGCCGCATCCCGGCGGACGAGCAGCTCGGCACCGGGCGCGCGCTGGCCCGCACGAGCGACCTCGGCTGGGGCCCGCGCCTGCGCGACCTGCTCGGCGACGTCTCGGGCGACCGCGAGCGGGTGCGCGACGTCCCGGTGCCCTCCGACGTCCTGCGCGCCGTCGTCCCGGTCCTGGCCGCGTGGGACTGGGAGCGCCGGCCGATCGCCGTGGCGTCGGTGCCCTCCCGCGGGCGCCCCACGCTGGTGGAGAGCCTCGCCACGGGCATCGCCGAGCTCGGGCGCCTGCCCTACCTGGGCGCCCTGCCGCTGGCGCCCGACCACCCGCCGGCGCGCGCTGGCTCGGGCAACAGCGCCTTCCGCCTGGCGGGCGTGTGGGGCGCCTTCGGCGACGCGGACGCCCTCGTGGCGCAGCTGCCGCCGGGGTCGGACGGCCCCGTCCTGCTCGTCGACGACGTCGTCGACACCCGGTGGACCCTCACCGTCGCCGGGCGCCAGCTCCGGCGCGCGGGCGTGCAGGTGCTGCCCTTCGCCCTCGCGGTGGTCGGCTAGGCGGGAGCCGGCCAGCGCCCGGCACCGCGGGGCGGGGCGGCTCAGCCCTGGCCGCCTGGGCCGGCGCTGGGCGGCCGGCGGTCGCGGACGGCCCC
>NZ_JABEMA010000333.1 GCF_013004605.1 Pseudokineococcus marinus | reverse complement strand
CTCCTCGGCCGGCGCGCGCCCCGGCCTCCCGCCCGGCGCCCGGCGGTGCTGCCGCAGCGCCTGCCCGCGCCCCGCCGTCGCGACGCTCACCTACGTGTACGCCGACTCGACGGCCGTCCTCGGCTCGCTGTCGGCCAGCCCCGAGCCGCACACCTACGACCTGTGCGCCCCGCACGCCGAGCGGCTGACCGCGCCGCGCGGCTGGGAGGTCGTGCGCCTGGCGCCCGACGTCTCGCACGAGCGCCGCAGCGACGACGACCTCCTCGCGCTCGCCGACGCCGTCCGCGACGCCGCCCGCCCGCGCGCCTCCGACGCGCAGGGCCCCTCGAGCGCGGCTCAGCGGGGCCCGGTCGAGCCGCCCGCCCAGGAGACCGCGCGCCGCGGCCACCTGCGGGTGCTCCGCGACGCCGGAGGCCCCCGGGGCTGATCCCGGACGACGGGACCGGAGGACGGGCCGGACGACGGGCTGGGGCGGGGTCGTCGCGACGCCGCGCCCGTCCGGCGTCGGCCGCACCTGAGCCGTTCCGGACGGATCTGCCCGAAGGGCTCAAGGTCCTCACCCGGTCGGCCGATGGCAGGGGGGTCACGCCGCCGCCGGCGGCCCGATCGTCCTCCAGGAGCAGTCGTGCCCAGCAGCCGCGCCGCCTCGTCCGCCCCCCGCCAGCGCCGCCGCGCCGAGCCCCCGCCGCCGCTGGGCTCCCTCACCCAGGCCGACGCCGTCACGGCGTCGTGCAGCAGCTGCGGGGCGGGGCGGGTCACGCGCCTGGCCATGACCCTCACCGACGGCACGCCGGCCGTCTTCACCTCCTGCACCCGCTGCGAGCACCGCGGCTGGGAGGCCGACGGCGCCGTCCTGTCCATCGACGACGTCGTGGACCGCACCCGCCGCCCCTGACCGCCGCCCCCGACCCGCCGCCCCTGGCCCGCCGCCCCTGGCACGACGGGTCGCCAGCGCCGGCGCCGACGGGTGGAGCGGCTGGCCCGTGAGGGTGGTGGCCGCCTCCTGGCACGGCCCCCCGCCCGGCGCCGACGGGTAGCCTCCGCCGACGTGACCACGCCCCCGCCGCCGACCGACCTCTCGCACATCGTCAAGGCGTACGACGTCCGCGGCGTCGTCCCCGAGCAGTGGGACGAGCGGACGGCCCGCGCGCTGGGCGCCGCGGTGGCCGACGTCCTCGTGCTCGAGGCGGCGCACCCCGCGGGCGGCGCCGACCGGGCCGCGCCCCGCGGCCGCCGGCTCGTCGTGGGCCACGACATGCGCCCGAGCTCGCCCGGCCTCGTCGACGCCTTCGCCGCGGGTGCGCAGGACCGGGGCGTCGACGTCGTCCTCGTCGGGCTCTGCTCGACCGACGGCCTCTACTACGCGAGCGGCGCCCTCGACGCGCCGGGCGCGATGTTCACGGCGAGCCACAACCCCGCCCAGTACAACGGCGTCAAGCTCTGCCGCGCCGGCGCGCGCCCCGTCAGCCTCGACACGGGGCTGGCCGCGGTGCGCGACCACGCCGCTGCGTCCCTGGACGCGGGCGGCCCCGAGGTCGTCGACGAGCGGGGGAGCCGCACGGAGCAGGACGTCATGCGGGGCTACGGCGAGCACCTGCGCTCGCTCGTCGACCTGTCCGGGGCGCGGCCGCTGACCGTCGTCGTCGACGCCGGCAACGGGATGGCGGGCCTCACGGTGCCGGCGGTGCTCGGCGAGGCCGCCGGCCTGCCGGCGCTGCCGCTCGACGTGCGGCCGCTCTACTTCGAGCTCGACGGCACCTTCCCGAACCACGAGGCGAACCCCCTCGAGCCCGCCAACCTCGTCGACCTGCAGCGCGCCGTCGTCGAGCAGGGGGCCGACCTCGGCCTCGCCTTCGACGGCGACGCCGACCGCTGCTTCGTCGTCGACGAG
This sequence comes from Pseudokineococcus marinus, assembly GCF_013004605.1. Taxonomy (GTDB): domain Bacteria; phylum Actinomycetota; class Actinomycetes; order Actinomycetales; family Quadrisphaeraceae; genus Pseudokineococcus; species Pseudokineococcus marinus. The sequence continues at coordinate 1,200 of NZ_JABEMA010000333.1, read as the reverse complement.
CGCGGCGACGCGGTGAGCCCCAGCGCCGTCACGGCCCTCGTCGCGCTGCGCGAGATCGCCCGGGAGCGGGAGGCGGACCCGGACGCCGAGGTCGTCGTCATCCACAACCTCATCACCTCGCGCGTCGTGCCCGAGCTCGTCGCGGACGCGGGGGCCACGCCCGTGCGCACGCGCGTCGGGCACTCCTACATCAAGGAGGAGATGGCGCGCACGGGCGCCGTCTTCGGGGGCGAGCACTCGGCGCACTACTACTTCCGCGCCTTCTGGGGCGCCGACACCGGGATGCTCGCCGCGATGCACGTCCTCGCCGCGTGCGGGGAGGACGAGCGGCCCCTGTCGGCCCTCGTCGCCGACTACGCCCCGTACGCCGCCAGCGGCGAGGTCAACAGCGTCGTCGACGACGTGCCGGCGGCGGTCGAGCGCGTCCGCCAGGCCTACGCCGCCCGGGGCGCCGGCTTCGACGACCTCGACGGGATGACCGTGACGGCGCCGGTCGGCTCCGGCGACGAGGAGCAGGGGGCCCCGGCGCGGGGGCCCGGTGGCCGGGCGTGGTGGTTCAACCTGCGCGCCAGCAACACCGAGCCGCTGCTGCGCCTCAACGTCGAGGGTGTCGACGCGGCCACCATGGCGGCCGTGCGCGACGAGGTCCTCGCGCTCGTGCGGGCGGACGCGTGAGCCGCCCGGAGGCTTCGCGCGGCGGTGCGGCCCGCCGCGGCGCGCCGCCGGAGCCGCCCGCCTGGCTGCGGGAGGTGCTGCGGTGCCCGGCGACCGGGGGTCCGCTGGAGGACCGCCGCGACGCCGACGGCCGGCTCGTCGGCCTCCTCAGCACGAGCGCCGAGCCGCCGCTGCTCTACCCCGTCGTCGACGGCGTGCCCGTGCTGCTCGTCGACGAAGGCGTCCCCCAGACGTCGTCCGGGCCGTCGCCCGAGGGCTCGTCGTCCTCGGTGCGGGGGGAGCCCGCAGGTGGCTGACCTCGACGAGGCGCTGCTCGACGACGCCGACCGGCTCGCGGCGGCCGACCCCTCCTCGGTGCTCCGGGCCCTCGCCGGCGCCGGCGCCCAGGTGCGCCGCGCGCTCGAGCTCGTCGAGGAGTCGCCCGCCGCCCGGTGGGGCCGTGAGGACCGACCGCGCGCGGTCGTCGTCGCGGCGCGCGGCGGTGCGACCGTCGTCGCCGGCGCGCTCGAGGCTCTCGCCGGCCAG
>NZ_JABEMA010000332.1 GCF_013004605.1 Pseudokineococcus marinus | reverse complement strand
CGCGGCGCTTCGCCGAGCGGGCGCGAGCGCGCCGGCGCCTCGCGCTGCGCCCCCTCCTGGCCGTCCTCGCGGTCCTCGTCGTGGTGGCCGGGCTCGCCTACGTCCTGCTGTGGTCGCCCCTGCTCGTCGTGCGCGAGGTCGGCGTCGTCGGCCTCGAGCGCCTCGAGCGCCCGGCCGTCGCCGAGCTCGTCGAGCCCGCCGTCGGCACGCCGCTGGCCCGCGTCGACACCGCGGCGCTCGAGGAGGCCGTGGAGCAGGTGCCGCTCGTCGAGACGGCGACCGTGGCCCGCGTGTGGCCCTCCGGCCTCGAGGTGCGCGTCGTCGAGCGCGTGCCCGTGGCGGCCGTCGCCGACCCCGCCGGGGGCTACAGCGTCGTCGACCGCACGGGCCTCACCGTGCTCCACGAGGCGGAGGTGCCCACCGACGTCCCGCTCGTGGCGGTGGACCTCGTGAGCGCGCGGCCCGGCACGGTCGAGGCCGTGACGCGGGTCCTCGACGGCCTGCCGCCCGACCTGCGCGAGCAGGTGGCCACCGCCGGCGGGACGAGCCCCGACGACGTCGTGCTGGACCTGCGCTCCGGCGCGCGCGTCGTCTGGGGCGGCGCCGAGGAGACGCCCGTCAAGGCCGACGTCCTGCTGGCGCTCCTGCAGCGGCCCGCGGCCGTCTACGACGTCAGCTCCCCAGCCGCGCCGGTCACGCGCGGGGGCTGACCCCCGCGCCGGACCGCCCGCGGCCCGGCACCCGGCCCGACGCCCCGCCTCGGGCGCCTCGCCGAGCGGTCCCCGCCCGGCCCTCGAGCCTCCCGTGCGCCTCGGCGTGCTCGGACGTCGGCGCGTCGCGGCGTGTCCCGGCGCGGCGGTCGACAGCGCCGACCCGGGGGACCTACCGTTCAGCCCAGCACGGACCTGACATAACTATCACCCTCAACCTGAGGGTGAGGGTCCATCCGGCACCGCACCCAGGAACTCCAGCGAAGGGCTCGCCTCGTGGCATCACCGCAGAACTACCTCGCCGTCATCAAGGTCGTCGGCATCGGCGGCGGCGGGGTCAACGCCGTGAACCGGATGATCGAGGTCGGCCTGAAGGGCGTCGAGTTCATCGCGGTCAACACCGACGCCCAGGCGCTCCTCATGTCCGACGCGGACGTCAAGCTCGACGTCGGCCGCGAGCTCACCCGCGGCCTCGGCGCGGGCGCGGACCCCGAGGTCGGCCGCAAGGCGGCCGAGGACCACGCGGAGGAGATCGAGGAGGCCCTGCGCGGGGCCGACATGGTCTTCGTCACGGCCGGCGAGGGCGGCGGCACCGGCACGGGCGGCGCGCCCGTCGTCGCCCGGATCGCGCGCGAGCTCGGGGCCCTGACGATCGGCGTCGTCACGCGCCCCTTCACCTTCGAGGGCCGTCGGCGCGCCAACCAGGCCGACAGCGGCATCGAGAGCCTCCGCGAGGAGGTCGACACCCTCATCGTCATCCCCAACGACCGGCTGCTGTCCATCAGCGACCGCGCCGTGAGCATGCTCGACGCCTTCCGCTCCGCCGACCAGGTGCTCCTGTCGGGCGTGCAGGGCATCACCGACCTCATCACGACGCCGGGCCTCATCAACCTCGACTTCGCCGACGTCAAGAGCGTCATGCAGGGCGCCGGCAGCGCCCTCATGGGCATCGGCTCGGCGCGGGGCGACGACCGCGCCGTCCTCGCCTCCGAGGCGGCCATCTCCTCGCCGCTGCTCGAGGCGAGCATCGACGGCGCCCACGGCGTGCTGCTGTCCATCCAGGGCGGCTCCGACCTCGGCCTCTTCGAGATCAACGAGGCCGCGCGCCTCGTGCAGGAGGCGGCGCACCCCGAGGCCAACATCATCTTCGGCGCCGTCATCGACGACGCCCTCGGCGACGAGGTCCGCGTCACCGTCATCGCCGCCGGGTTCGACGGCGGCACCCCGTCGCGCCGCCGGGACGAGCGCGGCGCCGCGCAGGCGGCCCCGGCGCGCCCGCAGCCCGCGCGCGGCGCCGTCCCCCCGCGCCAGCAGCCGGCGCCGGGCGGCGACGACGTCCCGACCTCGCCGTGGCCGGGCGCCACCGCGGGTCAGGCGTCGAGCTCCTCCCAGCAGCAGGGCCAGCAGCAGCAGGGCCAGCAGCAGGAGGCGCCGGCGGAGGAGCGCCAGGGCGGCCGCGAGGAGGCGCCCTCGCCGCAGCCGCTCGACCAGGGGCCGGCGTGGGGCCGGGGGCAGCGCTCCTCCGACGACGACCTCGACGTCCCGGACTTCCTGCGCTGAGCGCGCACGGCACCGCCGGGCGGACGTCGCTCCCGCCCGCGCCGCAGCCCGCCGCCCCGTCCGCTCCCGGGCGGGGCGGCGGGCTGCTCGCGTGGTCGCGGGCGCTCCCCGGGCGCGGCGGCAGCGGGGCCGCCCCGCGCGTCGGCACCACGCCCGGGGCGGTGCTCGCCCTCACCTCCCGCGCCGGCGCCGGGTGGACGCCCCCGGGGGCCGGCGGCGCCCCGCCGGGGCCCTACGACGGCCTGGACCTCGCCCTGCACGTCGGGGACGACGAGGCCGCCGTGCGCGCGGCGCGGCGCGCGCTCGCCGACGAGCTGGCGGGCCGCGGCGCCCGCGAGGTGCGCTACCTCCAGCAGGTCCACGGCGCCGACGTCCTCGTCGTCGACGAGGCGGGCCCGGGCGGTGCCGGCGGGGTCCCCGACGCGCCGGCGGTCGACGCCGCCGTCACGGCCGTCCCCGGCGTGGCGCTGGCCGTCCTCGTCGCCGACTGCGTGCCCGTGGTGATGGCCGACCCCGTCGCCGGGGTGGTGGGCGTGGCCCACGCCGGGCGCCGCGGCGCGCTGCTGGGCGCACCGGTGCGCGCGGTGGAGGCGATGCGCGGGCTCGGGGCCCGCGACGTGGTCGCCGTCCTCGGCCCCAGCATCTGCCCGCGCTGCTACGAGGTCCCGGCGGACCTGCGCGCGGCGGTGGCGGCCGAGCACCCCGTCGGTGCGAGCACGACGTGGGAGGGCGCCCCGGCGCTGGACGTCGCGGCCCTCGTGCTCGAGCAGCTC
>NZ_JABEMA010000331.1 GCF_013004605.1 Pseudokineococcus marinus | reverse complement strand
CAGGGCGCTGGCAACCTGGACCTCGCCCTGGGCGCCGGTCGCCCACTGCTGGGCCTGGCGCTGGGCGCGCTCGAGCGCGGCGCGGGCCTGGTCGGTAGTGGCCTCGAGGGAGTGCTGGGCGGCGAGGTCGCGCAGGCCCGCCAGCAGGTGCTCGCCGGCGCGGGCGGCGTGGCCCACGAGGTCGTCCCGCTCGAGCACCTCGAGGATGCGCCGCGCGCGGACCATGTCGACGAGGCCGCCGCCCCAGGTGGAGTTGATACGGCTCGAGACGCGGAAGACGTTGTCGGGCACGAGGTCCACGCGGCGGCCGGCCATGATCCCGCAGACCTGCGTCTTCTTGCCGAAGGCGACGACGTCGGGCTCGAGCCCGAGCTGCTGGTGCGCCCAGGCCGTGCCCGTGAGCCCGCAGCCGGTCTGCACCTCGTCGCAGACGAAGAGGGCGTCGAACTCGTGGCAGAGCGCCTGCAGGCCCTGAAGGAAGCGCGGGGTGAGGTGGTTGTCCCCGCCCTCCCCCTGGATCGGCTCGACGATCGCGCAGGCGATGTCGTGCGCGTGCTGCTCGAAGGCGGCGCGGGCCTGCGCGAGCGCCGCGTCCTCGCGGGCGCGCAGGACGGCGTCGTCCTCGCCCTCGACGGGGTGCGGGTTGTCGATGCGCGGCCAGTCGAACTGCGGGAAGCGCGCGACCTTGTTGGGGTCGGTGTTCGTCAGCGACATCGTGTACCCGGTGCGACCGTGGAAGGCCTGGCGCAGGTGGAGCACCTTCGTGCCGAGGGCCGGGTCGATCCCGTGGGCCTCGTTCCAGCGGCTCTTCCAGTCGAACGCCGTCTTGAGCGCGTTCTCGACGGCGAGCCCGCCGCCCTCGACGAAGAACAGGTGCGGCAGCTCGGGGACGCCGAGGACGCGTGCGAAGACGTCGACGAAGCGCGCCCGCTCCACGGTGACGATGTCGGAGTTGCTCGGCTTGGACAGCGCCGAGAGGAGCAGCTCCTCGCGGAAGGCCTCGTCCTCGGCGACGTCGGGGTGGTTCATGCCCAGCGCCGAGGACGCGAAGAAGGTGAACATGTCGAGGTAGGAGCTGCCGTCGCGGGCGTCCACGAGGCGGGACCCGCGCGAGGCCGCCAGGTCGAGGACCAGCCCCAGGCCGTCGTCGAGCATGTGCGCCGCGACGTGCTCGTGGGCGGTGGCGGCCGTGACCGGCCCGCTCGGGGCGCGCCGGCTCGCGTCGGAGGCGGCGCTCGTGGGGCGGTCGACGGTGGGTGCGCTCATGCCCCGGAGGCTAGACGGGAGATCCTCCGCTCGACAAGGCCCTCCGGCCCGGTCGCATCCCGCGAGGACCCGTCACGACGGGAGGATCATCCGTCCGCGCGGCGCAGCCGCCCGAGGAGGACGGGGTCGAGGCGGTCGACGCCGCCCGGGCGCACGCGCTCCTCGAGGTTCTGGGCGCCGGCCCACCGCTCGAGGTCCCGCTCCAGGTCTCCGCCGGTGGTGCCGGTCGCGTCGAGGAGCCGGCGGACCTCGGCGCGCAGGCCGTCGTCCCAGGCCAGCAGCTCCTCGGGCGGCGTCCGGCCGAAGAGCAGCTCGTGCTCGGCGAGCATCCGGGCGAGGTGGGCCACGGGGGCGGCGTCGTCGTCGCTGCGGAGGTCGACGACGACGTCCGAGCCGCCGTACCCGCCGCCCGGCGCGACGACGACGAGGGCCGCCGACTGCCGGCCGCGGCGGTCGCCGCCCGCGGCGTCACCGGCCTCCAGTGCGGCGAGCAGGCGGCGCGGCAGGGACCGCTCCGCCGCGGAGGCCCGCCACGCGACGACCATCGCCTCGACGACGTCCGGGCCGACCAGGATGTTGCCCTGCGCGGCGAAGGACCCCTCGGGCCCCTCGCCGGCCTCCCCGCCCGCCCACGGGTGGCACGCGCTCCCGGTGCGCGTCGCCGCCCGGCCGTCGGCGTCGACCGCGCCGGCCTGGCGCTCCTCGCGCCCCTCGTCGGCGGCGAGGAAGCGGTCCAGCGCCTCGGCGGCGCTCGCGCCGTCGCGCATCAGGGCCAGCCCCTCGGCCTTGAGCGCGAGGTTGACGGCCGCCTGGGTGGCGAGCGCCCCGACGCCCACCTCGAGGGCGGGGACGAAGCCGCCGACGGCGAGGAACTTCGAGGCGACGGCGACGCCGAGCGCGGAGCCGTCGGGGCTGCGCCCCACGATCGAGAAGGTCACGCGCGCGACCGTAGCCGCGGGGCGCCGCCCCGGCGGGTCAGCCGGCGGCGCCGCCGGGGTCCGCGGCGCGGAGCTCGAGCACGGCCGCCTCGAGGAGCCGGCCGGTGAGGCCCTCGGCGTCGCCGGCCGCGGGGTGCCACACCTGGACCCCCACGACGAGGTCGCCCGCGCGGGCGGCGCCGAGCAGGACGGTCGACCCGTCGCCCACGGGGCTCTGGCGGACGCCGGCCCAGGCCTCGTCCGCCGAGGGGACGGCGACGTCGGCGGGTGACGGCACGTCGTCGTACCAGGTGCAGTGCCCGTCGTCCTCGACGACGTCGGCGAAGGCCGCGGCGCCGCCGCCCTCGGGCCACCCGGTGACGACGAGCTCGACGGTGGTCTGGTCGAGCCGGTCGGAGTCCTCCTCCGCCCACATCCACTGCCGTCCCGCCACGGAGCGCGGCGACGACGACCCGCCGTTGCAGCTCTGCCCCGGCACGGTGGGCTGGAAGCGGTACTGGCCCAGGTCGCCGAGCCCCACCTGCCCGGCGGGCAGGGCCGCCGCCCAGGTCGCCCCCAAGTCGGGCACCTCGTAGGCGACGGCCCAGGGGTAGGCGTCCTCGCCGTAGGACTCGCCCGGCGCGAGCGGCTCGACGCGCACCACGGGCTCCGGGACGTCCACCGGCTCGGGCGGCGGGGGCGGCGGCGGGGTCTCGGTCGGGGCGGTGAGCGAGGCGAGGTGGGCGTCGTCCGCGCCCTCGGGCGCGGCCCCGGCCTCGGCGGCCTCGGGCGCCACCGGGGAGGCCGCGCGCGCGAGGACGACGTCCGGCCCGCCGAGGCCGGTCACGACCACGGCTCCGGCGGCGGTGAGCCCGAGGGCGACCGCCGCGGTGGCGCCCGCCGCGACGAGGGCCCGCCGGCGCCCGCGTGG
>NZ_JABEMA010000330.1 GCF_013004605.1 Pseudokineococcus marinus | reverse complement strand
CCGGCCGCGGGCCACGTACCCTTCGCCCCGAGATGAGCGGCGGACCAGGCACCCGGGACCTCGAGCCCCCCGTGGCGGAGGCCACCCGTCCCCCGGGCGGGGCCCCGGCCGGCGGGGGCGCGACGCGGCGCGGGCGCGCCGACATCCAGGCGCTGCGCGCCCTGGCGGTGGGCCTCGTCGTCGTCTACCACCTGTGGCCCGAGCGGCTGCCGGGCGGCTACGTCGGCGTCGACGTCTTCTTCGTCGTCTCGGGCTTCCTCATCACAGCGCACCTCGTGCGCGAGGTCACCCGCACGGGCACCGTGCGCCTCGGGCGCTTCTGGGCCCGGCGCGCCCGGCGCCTGCTGCCGGCGTCGCTGCTGGTCCTGCTCGTGACCGCGGCGGCCGTGCTCCTCGTGGCGCCGCGCACGTCCTGGCAGCCCTTCCTGCGGGAGGTGGCGGCCTCGGCCCTCTACGTCGAGAACTGGTCGCTGGCCGCCGGCGCGGTGGACTACCTGGGCGCCGACGACGCGGCGACGCCGGTGCAGCACTTCTGGTCGCTGTCGACCGAGGAGCAGTTCTACCTCGTCTGGCCCCTCCTCGTCCTCGCCGCCGCCGTCCTCGCCGCCCGCCGCGGGCTGCCCGTGAAGGCCGTCGCCGGCGTCGTGCTGGGCCTCGTCACCGCGGGCTCCTTCGCCCTGTCGCTGCACCTCACCACCACCTCGCCGGAGATCGCCTACTTCGCCACCCCCGTGCGCGCGTGGCAGTTCGGGCTGGGCGGCCTGCTCGCCCTGGTGCTCGTGGGCCGGCCCGGCGGGGCCGACGGGGCCGCGCCCGCCCGCGGCCCGGGGGCCCTCGCGCGCGCCGTCGGCGCCTGGGCCGGGCTCGCCGCCGTCGTCGTGGCGGCGCTCAGCTTCACCTCCTCGACGCCGTTCCCCGGCGCCGCGGCCGTCCTGCCCGTCGTCGGGGCGCTCCTCGTCCTGGCGGGCTCCGAGCCCACCGGTCGGGGGTCGACGCACCGCCTCAACGCGCTGCGCCCCGTCCAGTGGCTCGGCGACGTCTCGTACGCCGTCTACCTCTGGCACTGGCCCCTCGTCGTGCTCGTCCCGCTGCATCTCGGCGGCGAGCTGACGACGCCGCGCGCGCTCGGCGTCCTCGCAGCCACGCTCGTCCTCGCGCAGCTGTCCACCCGCTACGTCGAGGCGCCGCTGCGCGGGGGCTGGCTGGCGACCCGCCCCGACCGCGCCACCGCCGTGCTCGCGGCGGCGGGCATGGCCGTCGTGCTGGTCGTCTGCGCCGCCGGGTGGGGCGTCGTCCAGGCGCAGGTGGCGCAGGCGCGCGCCGCCGCTGCCGACCTCGTCGGCGACCCGTGCGCGGGCGCGGGGGCGATCGACGGGCCGCCGGAGTGCCTCGGCACGACGACGACCGCCGCGGACGTCGACACCGCCTTCGCCGCCGAGGACTGGTCCGACGGCATGGCGTGCCTGGAGGACGGGACGGGCACGGAGCTCGTGACCTGCGAGGCCGGCGACCCGGACGGCTCGACGACGGTCGCCCTCGTCGGCGACTCCCACGCCGCCAGCTGGTACGAGGCGGTGACGGCCGTCGCCGAGCAGCGCGGCTGGCGCGTGGTCACCTACCTCAAGGCCGGCTGCTCGGTCCTCGCCACCGACCGGATCATCGGCGTCGGCATGCCGGCCGCCGAGCCGCCGGCCTGCGAGGAGTGGAGCGACGCCGTGCTCGACGCCGTCGCCGCCGACCCAGAGATCACGCAGGTCTTCACGGGCTACCGCTCCGACGTCTACAAGTACGAGGGCGACGACGGCGTGCTCACCGAGCAGTTCCCCGTCGACCTCGTCGGCGACGCCCTCGGCCGCCTCACGGCGGCCGGCGAGCAGGTGCACGTGCTGCGCGCCGTGCCCAGCACGGGCGGCTTCGAGACGGGCCCCGAGCTCGTCGACAGCTCGGTGGCCGTGCCCGCGTGCGTGGCGGCCGCCGACCCGACCGCGCCGGACCCCTGCTCGACGCCGCGCGCGCAGGCCCTCGTGCCCGACCAGCTGGTGCGCGGGGCCGAGGCGATGCAGGACCCCCTGGTGGACGTCGTCGACCTCACGAGCTCCTTCTGCGACGAGGAGCGCTGCCACGTCGTCGGCGGCGACCTCGTGGCCTACGTCGACGGCAGCCACCTCACGGCCTCCTGGTCGCGGTCGCTGGCGCCCGCGCTCGACCGCGCCCTGGGCTGACGGGGGCTGACGGGGGCCGACCGGGGGCCGGGCGCCGCACCCCGCCGGGGCCCCGTCAGCAGCCGCGGACGGCGAGCAGGCGCGAGCGGCCCGAGGTCGCGACGACCTCCAGGACCGGCGACGACGCCGACGCGGCCCGCAGCCCGGCGAAGAGCTCGTCGGTGCGCGGGGTCGCGAAGTAGCTCGGGCCTCCGAGGTCGAGGACGTGCGTCACGCCGAGGTCGCGCACCGCCGCGCAGACGGCCGGGTCGGCGCCGGCCTCGTCGAGGGACTCGGCGAGGAGGCGCTCGAGCGGCGGCCTCGTGCCGGACAGGTGCGGGAAGAGCACCCGCCGGTCGGCGAGGGCGTACGCCAGCGCGCCCCCGTCGTGGGGGTCGTCGGCGATGAGCGCGTCCGGGGGGACGAGGTCGTCGAGGGCCGCGAGCAGGGCCAGCTCCTGGGGGTCCACCAGCGGCGCCGCGGCGGCGTCCGACGCGTACGCCTGGGCCAGCGACCGCTGCGCGGCCGGGACGCCGCTGCCGGGGGCCGCGGTGGCGGCGGCGCCGAGCAGGACGACGAGCAGGAGGGCGACCACGGGGCGCGAGCGGCCGCCGGGGCGCCGGGCGACGAGCGCGGCGAGCCCGACCCCCGCGAGCGGCGCGACGACCACGACGAGCAGCGGGGCGATCCGGACCGGGTCGTTGTACCAGAGGGCCGTGAGGACGCTGCTGTCCGTGGAGCGGCCGACGACGTAGAGGCCGCCGACGAGCGCCGCGCCGACGAGGACGGCGCGGCGCCGCCCGCGGGCCACGAGGACGCCCGCCCCCAGCAGGGCCGCGGCGCTCGCCCACCAGGCCGCTCCCCCGCGCCCCTCCGGCGGCGCGCCCAGGAGGGCCTCCCCGACGGCCTGCGGCGCGGTCGTCGCGGCCGGCCACTCGACG
>NZ_JABEMA010000033.1 GCF_013004605.1 Pseudokineococcus marinus | reverse complement strand
CGCCCGGACGGGCTGGGGCGGCGCAGCCCGGCCACGGTAGCGTCGCCCGCGCCCGTCCCGGCGGCGCCGCGGACCGCGGCCCGCCGGAGCGCACGACCAGGCGACGGACGTGGCGGTGGTGCGCCGCGCCGGCCCCACGAGGGCCCGGCCGCCGCGCCGTCGCCGAGGCGGCCGGCCCGCGGCGTCCCGGGCACCCGGGCCGCCACGGGCCACCCGTCCCGTCACCAGCCCCGCTCGACCCAGCCCAGCCAGCCGAGAACGGCGCCGCCCCAAGGCGCGCACCGAGGAGGAGAAGCCCCGTGGAGCAGGCGTACGTGCTCGTCCAGACCCAGGTCGGCCGCTCGTCGGAGGTCGCGGCCGCCCTGGCCGCCATCGGCGGCGTCGTGCTCGCCGAGGACGTGACGGGCCCCTACGACGTCATCGCCCGCGTCGAGGCACCGACCACCGGCCAGCTCGGCCGGCTCGTCTCCTCGCAGGTGCAGGCCGTGCCCGGCATCACGCGGACGGTGACCTGCACCGTCGTCGCGTGACGGGGACCGCGCCGCGCCGTCGCGCGCTCGTGGCGGCGACGGCCCTCCTGCTGCTCCCCGGCTGCGGGGGCTCGCCCGTCGCGGCCCCGGCCGCGCCCGAGGCGGCCGACCCGGGCTGCGCGTCCGTGCTCGTGCTCGTGCGCGAGGTCGACGAGCTGGCGGGCCTCCCGCGCGTCGCGTCGACCGGGCAGTCGACGGCCGCCTGGGCCTCGCCCGACCGGTCCGAGCAGGTGGTCCTGCGCTGCGGCGTCGACCTCCCCGGCCCCACGACGGACGCGTGCCTGTCGGTCGACGGCGTCGACTGGGTGGCCTCCGACGCCGAGGCGTCACCGCCCTGGACGACCTACGGGCGGGCCCCCGCCACGCAGGTCGCCGTCACGGGCGACCTCACGGCCGCCGACGTCCTGCCCGGGCTGGGCGGCGCCGTCGAGGCCCTGGAGGCCCGGCGCAGCTGCTCGTGACGGGCGCCGCGCCGGGAGCCGGTGTCAGCGCAGGCCGGCGCGACGCTCGAGGGCCAGCTCGAGGAGCCGGTCGACGAGCGCCGGGTAGGGCAGGCCCGAGGCCTCCCAGAGCCGGGGGAACATCGACGACGGGGTGAAGCCCGGCATCGTGTTGACCTCGTTGACGACGACCCGGCCGTCGTCGGCGACGAAGACGTCGACACGCGCCAGCCCCTCGCAGCCGAGGGCGTCGAAGGCGCGCAGCGCCGTCGCGCGCACGGACTCGGCGACCTCCTCCGGGACGTCGGCGGGGCAGGTGAGCTCCACGGCGCCGCCGTCGAGGTACTTGGCCTCGAAGTCGTAGAAGTCGCGGCCGTCGACGACGGCCACCTCGCCGACGACCGACGCCTCCGGCGCCGCCCCGCCGAGGCCGTCCAGCACGCCGCACTCCAGCTCGCGGCCGGCGACGGCCGCCTCCACGAGGACCCGCGGGTCGTGCTCGCGGGCGGCCTCCACGGCCGCGGCGAGCGCCGCGCGGGCGCCCTCCCGCCAGCGGCCGGGGGCCTCGCCCAGCACGACGCGGGTGACGCCCATCGACGAGCCCGCGCGGCACGGCTTGACGAAGACGACGGCGGCCCCGGCGCCCTCCGCGACGGCGAGGGCGGCGTCGAGGCGCTCCTCGCGGTCGGCGCGCCAGGCGCGGTCGGTGACGAGCGCCCACGGGCCGACGGCGACGCCCGCCGCGGCGAGGACGGTCTTGGCGTAGTGCTTGTCCATCGACACGGCGGAGGCCAGGACGCCCGAGCCGACGTAGCGGGTGTCGGACATCTCGAGCATGCCCTGCAGCGTCCCGTCCTCGCCGAAGGGACCGTGCAGGAGCGGGAGGACGACGTCGACCTCGCCGAGCGCGCGCGGGACGTCGCCGGCGTCGAGCGCGACGAGGCCGCGCTCGACGGGAGAGCGGGGCGCCAGCACGGCGGGCCCCTCCCCCGGCTCGACGACGGGCAGGACGCCGCCGGCGAGCTCCCAGCGCGCGGGGTCGTCGGCGGCGAGGACCCACCGGCCGTCGAGCGCGATGCCGACGGGGACGACGTCCCACCGGTCGCGGTCGAGCGCGCGCAGGACGCCCGCGGCGGTGACGCAGCTGATGCCGTGCTCGCTCGAGCGCCCGCCGAAGACGACGGCGACGCGGCGACGGCGGGGGGCTCCCTCCTGCGTGCGGTCCTCGGGGTCCCGTCCTGCCGGCTGCGCCTCCACCGCCGGGACGCTACCGGCGGCCCGAGCGCCCTCCGCGGCGCCACGCGGCGCCACGCGGCGCCTCGCCGCGGTCGGTCCGGCACCCGCCGTCGGCGGTGGGACGCGGGTCCGCCGCTCGGGCGCGGGCCCCTACGCTCGCCGCCATGGCGGACGGCACCCCCCACCCGACCGGCGCCGGGGCGAGCGGTCGCCCCTGGTCCCCCGCGACGACCGTCGTCGCCGCGGGACGGCCGCCGCGGACGCCGGACGCGCCGGTCAACCCGCCGCTCGTGCTGTCGTCCACCTTCGTGGGCGCCGGCAAGCCGGGGCCGGGCGCCCGGACCTACGCCCGCTCGTCCAACGCCAGCTGGGAGCCGCTGGAGGAGGTGCTCGCGACCCTCGAGGGCACCGGCGAGGACGGCGGCGCGCTCGCCTTCGCCTCGGGCATGGCCGCCGTGTCGGCGGTGCTCGCGCTCGTGCCCCTGGGCGGGCGCGTCGTCGCGCCGCGCTCGGCGTACAACACCTCGGTCGAGCTGCTCGAGCAGCTCGACGCCGACGGGCGGGCGCGCGTCACCTTCGTCGACGTCGCCGACACCGCGGAGGTCGAGAGCGCCCTCGCGGGCGGCGCCGACCTGCTGTGGCTGGAGTCGCCCACGAACCCGCTCCTGGAGGTGGCCGACCTGCCCGCGTGCGCCGCCGCGGGCCGGGGCGCCGGGGCCGTGGTCGCCGTGGACGGCACCTTCGCCACCCCCCTGGTGCAGCAGCCCCTCGCGCTCGGGGCGGACGTCGTCGTCCACTCGGTCACCAAGCTCCTGTCCGGGCACTCCGACGTCCTGCTCGGGGCCGTGGCGACGTCCGACGCCGCTCTGCTGCAGCGGCTGTCGACCCACCGCCGGGTGCACGGCGCCATCCCCGGGCCGTTCGAGGCGTGGCTGGCGCTGCGGGGCCTGCGGACCCTGGCGCTGCGCGTCGAGCGCACGGGGGCGACCGCCGCCGAGCTCGCGCGGCGCCTCGAGCGCCACCCCGCCGTCGGGCGCGTGCGGCACCCGTCCCTGCCCTCGGACCCGGGCCACGAGCGCGCGCGGGCCCAGATGCGCGGCGCCGGGAGCGTGCTGTCGCTGGAGCTGGTCGGCGACGACGACGGCGCCCTCGCCGCCGCCCTCGTCGACCGCCTGGGCCTGTGGACGCCGGCGACGAGCCTCGGCGGCGTCGAGTCGCTCGTCGAGCGCCGACGGCGCCACGCCAACGAGCCGCCGACGACGCCTCTCGGGCTGCTCCGTCTCTCCTGCGGCCTGGAGGACGTCGAGGACCTCTGGGCCGACCTCGAGCAGGCGCTCGACGGCGGGGCCTGAGCCCAGATCTGCTCGGCGGCAGACCCACTCGGCACTCGGCCCGGTCGCACCGGACCTGATCGGCACCAGAGCCGCTCGCGTCAGGCCCGCTCGGTGCCGTCCGCCCGGGCGGGTGCGGTCGGCACGACCCGCGCGCCGAGGTGCTCGGCGAGGCCGGTCGCGAAGCCGGCGGCCTGGTCCTCGCCGAGGACGACGCCCGCGAGGTCGCCCGGGCCGGTGATGCGCTCGACGCGGGCCCCGCTCACGTCGAGACCGGACAGGCGCGAGCCGGTGAGCACGAGCCGCTCGACGCGGCAGCCGACCAGCCGCACCCGCGCCGCCCGCGCGTCCGTGAGGTCGAGCTCCCCGACGACGCAGTCCTCGAGCAGGACGTCGGAGAGCTCGGCGCCCCGGGCGTCCAGGTGGTGCAGCCGGCACCCGCTGAGGCGGGTGCGGACGAGGTCGGCCTCCCCGAGCCGCAGCACGCCGGCTCGGGAGCCCTCGACGACGACGTCCCGCCAGGACGAGCCGGTGAGGTCGAGGTCCGTCGCGGCCAGCTCCTCGAGGCGGGTCGAGACGAGGCGGGCGCCGCGCAGGGCGGCGCCGTCGAGGCGGCAGGCGACGAGGGCGCACTCGAGCAGCCGCAGGTCGGGCAGCTCCGCCCCGGTGAGGTCCAGGCCGTCGAGCAGGAGCCCGTCGAGGTCCTCCCCCGCCCCCGGCGGCGCCGTGCGCGGCACGAGGTCGGGCAGGACCACCTCGACCCGCTCCGGGCGCGAGCGCCCCGCCGCGCCCCGTGACGCCACGTCAGCCGGCCTCGTGCTTGAGGTCGCGGGCCAGGAGCAGCCGCGCCGCCTCCCGCGCGTGGACCCGCCCCTCGACGACGTCGACGACCTGCTCGACGATGGGCATCTCGACGCCCGCGGACCGGGCGAGGGCCAGGACCGACGGGGCCGAGCGGACGCCCTCGGCCGTCTGGCGCACGACCCGCGCCGCCGCGCCGACGTCGAGACCGCGACCCAGCTGGACGCCCGTCTGGTGGTTGCGCGACAGGGGCGACGCGCAGGTGGCGACGAGGTCGCCCATCCCGGCGAGCCCGGCCAGCGTGGCCGCCTCGGCGCCCAGGGCGACGGCGAGGCGGGAGGTCTGCGCGAGGCCGCGGGTGATGATCGACGCCTTGGCGTTGTCGCCGTACCCGAGGCCCTCGGCCATGCCGACGGCCAGGCCGACGACGTTCTTGACGACGCCGCCGAGCTCGACGCCGAGGACGTCGTGGTGGGTGTAGGGCCGGAAGACCGGTGTGGCGCAGGCCGCCGCGACCTCGGCGGCGACGTCGGGGGCGTGGGCGGCCACCACCGTGGCCGTGGGCTGCCGCTCGGCGATCTCCCGGGCGAGGTTGGGACCCGAGACCACGGCCACGCGCTCGCGCGCGGCGCCGGACGCCTCGGCCACGACCTCGCTCATCCGCAGCCGCGAGCCGCTCTCGAGGCCCTTCGCCAGGCTGACGAGCGGGGCCCCGGCGGGGACGGCGTCGGCCACGCCGCCGAGGACGCCGCGCAGCGACTGCGACGGCAGGGCGAGCACCACGACGTCGGCGCCCTCGAGGGCGCGGCGCGGGTCCGTCGTCGCCGTGACGGCGTCCGGCAGCGCGACGCCCGGCAGGTAGGCCGGGTTGCCGCGCCCGCCCGCGACGGCGGCGACGACCTCGAGCCGGCGGCCCCACATGGCCACCTCGGCGCCGGCGTCGGCGAGCACCCGGCTCGGCGCGCGCAGGGCCAGGCCCTCGACCTCGGTGCCGTCGGCGAGGTCGAGCGCGGGCGCGTCGGGGCGCCGCCGGTCGAGCACGAGGAGGGGCCCGCGGGCGGTCTCGACGACGTCGACGCGCACGGGCTCCGCCCCGGCGACGTCGACGATCTCGGTGCGTCGCTCCACCGGCTCCCACCCGTCGGGCCCGTCCTCCGCCCGCCCTCCGGCCCCGTGGGCGAGCAGCCGCGACCCACCGTCCTCGTCCCGGCCGTCGACCCGCAGCCGCTCGACCAGGAGGTCCTGGTAGTCGGCCATCGCGTTCGTCACCGCCCACGCCACGGACCCGGCGTGCCCGAAGTGGGGGACGCCCGGCACGCCGGGGAAGGCGAGGCCGACGACGTCGACGCCCTCGGCGGCGCACACGAGGTGCACCTGCTGGTAGACGCCGGGCCGCTCGAGGAGGCGGTGCGGGTCGCCCGCGACGAGGGGCAGGCCGCTCGCCGTCCGGGAGCCGGCGACGGCGAGGGCGTTGCTGCCGTCGGGCGGCCCGACGGCGAAGGCGGCCGCGAGGTCCCCGCCGAGGTCCGGACCCAGGGCGCCCACCACGTGCTCGCGCCAGAGCTTCGTGCCGACCGACCCGAAGAGGAGGTGGTGGGAGAGCAGCACCGCGAGCGGCGTCCACGGCTGCCACCCCGGGGCCCCGTCGCCGTCGGGGCCCGTGCCGACGTCACCGCCGTCGAGCCCGAGGGCGCGCAGCTCGGGAGACCGTGCGGCGCCCTCGGGCAGGCCTGCGGCGACGCCCTGGGCGTACGCCGCGACGAAGCGGCGCACGGGCTCTTCCAGCGCGGCGTAGCAGCGGCGGGCGGTGTCCTGCAGGCGCACCCGGCGGGCGAGGACGTCCCACGCCAGCCCGGCCGGGCCGACGCGGGCGGCGAGCGTCCCCTCGGCGCGCCAGCGCTCGGACTCTAGCTGCCAGGCCCGGTCGTGCGCCGTCACCCGGCCCTGCGCGTGAGCCAGCTCCTCGAGCGAGCCGGCCTCGACCGTCGGCACGCCGTGGGCGTCGCGCCGCACGCGAGGCGTCACGGCGCGCCCCCCGCGGCCGGACCGCTCGCGGAGGTGCCGGTGCGACGCCGCGGGTCGTGCGGCGCCACCGGGTTGTCCAGCTCGCCCGCCATGAGCAGGGAGGAGACCTGGTCGGCGAGGTCGACCATCTGGAGGGTGTTGCGCAGCTGCAGCCGGTTGAGGCAGGAGTGCGCGAAGGTCGGGGTGAAGACGTCGAAGCGCTCGTGCGCGGCCGGGTGGTCGCGGCGGTGGGCGTCGAGGACCTCGGCGAGCACCCGCCACGACTCCTCCGCGGGCAGCAGCCCGTCGCGGTCGAGGACCGCGACGAGGTGGCGCAGCACCCCGTCGACGACGTCGGTGAAGAGCGACAGCAGCCGCACGCCCGGGTCGTCGGCCACGCGCACGCGCTCGACGCCGTCGGGGAGCGGCCGGTCGCCGAAGACGGCCACCTCCTCGCCGATGTCCTTGACGAGCACCCGCTCGACGACGTCGCCGCGCAGCACGACGAGGACGTTCTCCCCGTGCGGCATGAAGGCCAGGTCGTGCACGAGCAGGCAGTGGACGAGCGGGCGCACGTAGGCGCGCAGGTAGCGCTCGAGCCATTCTCGCGCCCCGAGGCCGGAGCCCTCGACGAGGGCCCCGACGAGGGAGCGGCCCTCGTGGTCGCGGTGCAGGAGCGCCGCCATGGTCATGGTGCGCTCGCCGTCCGCCAGCCGCGGGACGGGGCTCTCGCGCCACAGCGCCGCGACCATCCGCTGGTGCGCCGAGCGAGGGCCCGGGCGCGCGGAGCGGTGGTAGGCGTCGCCGGTGTACCCGACGGCGGCGAGCTCGCGCAGGACGCCGAAGCCCGAGCCCGCGAGCTCCGGGTCGCCCGCGACGACGTCGGCCACCCAGTCGTTCACGGCCGGCGTGCCGGCCATGTACGCGGGGGACAGGCCGCGGACGAAGCCCATGTTCTGCACGGCGAGCGCCGTCTTGACGTAGTGGCGCTCGGGGCGGTCGACGTCGAAGAAGGTGCGGATCGACTGCTGGGGCACGTACCGGTCGGGCCCGCGGCCGAGGAGCACGAGGTCCCGGCGGGCGAGGTCGGGCGCGAAGGTGACGGCGACCTTGGCGTCCCACTGCCACGGGTGCAGGGGCAGGAGGACGTAGCCCGCGGGGTCGCAGCCGAGGTCGCGCAGCCGCTGCGCGAAGACCGCCCGGACCTCGGGCCCGAGCTGGCCGTCGAGCAGCCCGTCCTCGTCGACGCCCGCACCGAGCGCGAGCACGGCGCGGTCGCGCCGGGCGGCCACCCACACGAGGCGTGCGGGCCGCCCGGCCTCGGGGGCGTAGCGGGCGGCGTCGTCGAGGCCGAAGCCGATGCGGCCGTTGTTGGCGAGGAAGCCCGGGTGGCCCTCGGTCATCGACCGCTCGACGGTCTGGAGGTCGGCGCGCGCCAGGACGCGGGCGTCGACCCGGCGGTGGTGGAGCTTCCACGCGGCGCCGGCGAGCGTCGCGGCCAGCTCCTCGAGGTAGGTGTGCAGCAGCGCGTCCGGCACGCCCAGCCACGGGGCGAGCTCGACGACGAGCTCCTGCACGTCGAGGTCGGCCGGCGCGCCGTCGACCGTGCGCACGACCGATGCCGCGTCGACGTCCCAGTGCTCGAGCGGCAGCACGCGCGCGCGGTAGCGGTACTCCGCCGTCCCGGGCGCGCGGCTGTGGTCGTCGTGGGGCGCGGCGCCGGGTGTGCGAAGCGACCACGTGCGCCACGGGCTGCGCCCGTCCGCCGTCCCCGGGTCCGCCCCCCTGTCGTCGCTCGGTGGGTCGTCGAGGGGGTCCGGGCGCAGGAGCCGCTCGTGCGCGAGCTCCGAGAGCGCCTTGGCGACGAGGTGGCGCTGCGCCGCGGCCATGGCCGCGGGCTCGAGGTGCTCGGCGCCCCCGACGGCGAGGTCGGCGAGGTCGGCGGGGTCGGGCCCGGCTCCGTGAGGGGCGGTCACCGCACGAGCCCCCCGAGCTCGCTGCGCTCGAAGGCCTCCCGCGTGCACGTCGAGAGCACCGCCGTCTTGCCGGGCAGCGCGAGCAGGCCGTGCTCGACGAAGCCGGCGGCGCGGTTCTTGGCGCGCACGGCCGTGTTCTGCTCGTCGGGCTCGACGACGACGCGCCGCGCCCCCGGCTGCGCCAGGGCGAGGCGGACGACGGCGGCCACGGCCGTCGACGTCAGCCCGGGGACCGGGGGAGCGCCGGGCTCGGGCGGCGCGACGAGCAGGTGCATCCCGACGTCGCCGGCCTCGGCGTCCCAGTGGCCGGCGAGCACGCGCTCGCGCGGGTCGTAGGTCTCCGCCAGCACGAGCGGGCGGCCGTCGAGGTGGCCCAGCCACGCGTGGTGGCAGGGGTCCGCGGCGATGGTGGCGTGCTCGGCGCGGACGTCCTCCGTCGTGGCGCCCTGCATCTGCCAGAACACCGAGCGCGGGGCGGTCACCCACGCGTGCAGCTGCACGAGGGTCGCGTCGCCCAGAGGGGTCGTGCCGTCGACGGGCAGCGGCTCGAAGGTCCACGTGCCCAGCGCGGAGCGCGCCGTCACGGCGGCGACCGGCGCCGTCGTCGGGCCCGCGCCGGTCACCGCGCGGCCCCCGCCGGCGCCGGCTCGGACGCCGGAGTCCCACGGAGGTGCACGTCGCCGAGGGGGCCGCCCGCGGGGCCCTCGACGCCGAACTGCTGGTAGGCGATGTGCTCCTCGACGGGGTAGACCTCGCGCCCGCACATCGCGTTGATCACCACCGAGGCGCGGAAGGCGCCCATGCCGAGGTCGGGGGCCGCGATGCCGTGCGTGTGCTCCTCGCCGTTGAGCACGAAGACCTCCCGGTCGTCGTGGTCGACGGTGTAGCCGAGGGCGACGTCGTAGCGGCCCTGCGCGTCCCACCGGACGCGGTGGCGCACGGGCTCGAGGAAGGCGGGCACCTCGGCGCGGTACCCGGTGGCGAGGACGAGGCCCTGCGTCTCCCGGGTCGTGCGGCCGCCCGTCTCGGCGTGGTGCAGGTCGAGGACGTACGTGCGCCGCTCGTCGTCCCGGCGCGCGCCCGTGAGCTCGACGCCGGTGAGCAGCTCGGTGGGCACCTCGCCGCGGGAGCCGAGCCGGTAGAGCGTGTCGTAGATCGCGTCGACGAGGTCGGCGCTGATGCCCTTGTGCAGCTGGCGCTGCTCGCGGGCCAGCTCGTCGCGGCGGCGCGGCGGGAGCGCGTGGTGGTAGCGCACGTACTCCGGCGACGTCATCTCGAGCGTGAGCTTCGTGTACTCCATGGGGAAGAAGCGGGGCGAGCGCGTCACCCAGTCCACCCGGTAGCCGCAGCGCCGGGCGTCGGTGAGCAGGTCGAGGTACACCTCCGCGGCGCTCTGGCCGCTGCCGACGACCGTCACCGAGCCCAGGCGCTGCAGCTCGTCCTTGCGGTCGAGGTAGGAGGCGCTGTGCAGCGCGGGTCCGGGCAGCTCGCGGGCGACCTCGGGGACCGACGGCCGCGTGCCGACGCCGAGGACGAGCCGGCGCCCGCGGTGGGTCTCGGTGGCGCCCGTGCGGGTGCAGCGGGCGGTGACGACGTAGCGGCCGCCGGCCCCGTCGTCCTCGTGGTCGACCCGCACGACCTCGCGGCCGAAGCGCAGGCCCGGCACGCGGCCCGCCACCCAGCGGCAGTAGGCGTCGACGTCCGAGCGCAGCGGGTAGAAGGACTCGCGGATGTAGAAGGGGTACAGGCGCCCCGTCGCCTTGAGCCAGGCGAGGAACGAGAACTCCGACGTCGGGTCGGCCATCGTCACGAGGTCGGCCATGAAGGGCACCTGCGTCGTGGCGCCCTCGAGCATCATCCCGGGGTGCCAGGAGAACTCCTCCTTGGCGTCGAGGAAGACGCCGGAGAGGTCGGGCACCGGGGCGACGAGCGCCGCCAGCCCCAGGCCGAAGGGGCCGATCCCGACGGCGACGAAGTCGTGGACGGGGCCCTCGTGGACAGGGCCCTCGGGCGCGCCCGCGCCGGCCGGGGCGCTCACGCCGCGCTCCCCGCGGCCGCCGCCACCGGGGCGGGCAGCGGCGCGAGCAGGTCCTCGCCGGCCTCGCGCACGAGCCGCAGGACGTCGGCGACGTCGGCCCGCGTCGTCGCGGGGTCGAGGAAGGTCATCTTCAGCCAGGGCCGCCCGTCGAGGACGGTGCGGGCCACGACGGCCGCGCCGTCGGCGGCCAGCCGGTCGCGCACCCCGCCGACGAGCGCGTCGGCGGTGCCCTCGTCGACCGGCGTCGGGGCGCCGTCGGGCCCGGCCACCAGCGGGCGCAGTCGGAAGACGACGGTGCTCAGCTCCGGCGCGCTGTGGAGCTCGACGTCGGGCTGGCGGGCGAGGTCCTCGGCGACGTCGGCCGCCAGGTCGACGCAGGCGTCGACGGCGTCGCCGACCGCGTCCGCGCCCAGGACCCGCAGGGTCAGCCACAGCTTGACGGCGTCGAAGCGCCGCGTCGTCTGCAGGCTCGTGTCGACGTGGTTGGGCACGCCCTCCTCGCGCGGGTTGAGGTAGGCGGCGTGGTGGGCCACGAGGTCCATCGCCGCGCCGTCGCGCACGAGCACCGCGGAGGAGGCCACCGGCTGGAAGAAGGTCTTGTGGAAGTCGACGGTCACCGACGACGCCCGCTCGACGCCGTCGAGCAGGTGCCGCCGTCGCCTCGAGACGAGCAGGCCCCCGCCGTACGCGGCGTCGACGTGCAGCCACAGGCCGCGCTCGTCGCAGACGTCGGCGACGGCGGCGAGGGGGTCCACGCGGCCGAGGTCCGTCGTCCCGGCGGTGGCGACGACGGCCGCGACGACGTCGCCGGCCGCCCGCGCGTCGTCGGCGACCCGGGCCAGCGCGGCGGGGTCGAGGCGGTGGCGGGCGTCGGTGGGCACCCGCACGACCGCGTCGGCGCCCAGGCCGAGGAGCCGCGCGGCGCGCGTGACGCTGAAGTGGGCCTGGTCGCTGGCCAGCACGCGCAGGCGGCCGGGCAGGAGCTCGTCCGGCCGCGCGAGGCCGCGCGCCGCCAGCGCCGCCTCCCGGGCGAGCAGCAGCGCGTGGGTGTTGGACTGCGTGCCGCCGCTCGTGAAGACGCCGCGCGCGCCCGGCCCGAGGCCGGCCCGCTCGGCGGCCCAGTCGAGCAGGCGCCGCTCGAGGAGGGTGGCCACCCGGGACTGGTCGTAGGTGTCCATCGAGGTGTTCACCGCGGAGGCCAGCAGGTCCGCCGCGAGCGCCGGCAGCGCCACCGGGCAGTTGAGGTGCGCGACGTAGCCGGGCGCGTGGAACCACACGGCGTGGTCGAGCCACACCCGCGAGAGCTCCTCGAGGGCCGCGGGGGTGTCGCCGAGCGGTGCGTCCAGGTCGACGGCGTCGACGAGCGCCTGCAGCTCCTGCTGCGGAGCGCCGGTGTGCGGGCGCCGTGCCCCGCGGACCGAGCGGCTGAGCACGTCGACCGCCGCGGACATCGCCGCCACGTAGGCGTCGGCGGTGGTCTCGCGGAGGAACGGGTCCGCGGCGGGGGCGGTGGGCGGCACGGGGTCTCCCGGGGGAGCGGGCGTCGGCGGACGCGGCGGTCGGACGAGGGCTCGGGCGCCGGGGATCGGCAGGCCGAGGGGCGGCGGCTGAGGTAAGGCTGCCCTCAGCGCGGGTACGGTACACATCTCCCGGGGCCGCGCGGCAGGTGCGGGCCCGCGCCGGGTGGGACCGCCACCGGGCCGACGCCTGAGGAGGAGCACGTGCAGCACGGCTGGCAGGGCGCGGTGATCAAGGCGCTGCGCGGACGGGACTTCACCCTCGAGGTGCTCTCGGCGCAGGACGTGGGCGGCCGCTACCGGAGGGTGCGGGTGCGCGACGGCGGCCTGCTGGCGGCCTGCCCGCCGCACCCGACGATGTGGGTGCGGCTGTGGTTCTCGGACGGCGGGCGCCCGCACCAGCGCGCCTTCACCGTCGTCGACCCCGACCCGGCGGCGGGCTCCTTCGACCTCGAGTTCGCGCTCCACGACGGCGTCGCCGCGGCCTGGTCGCTGGCCGCCCGGCCGGGCGACCGCCTCGACGCCACGGTCTACGGGACGCGCTTCGACCCGCTGCCGGACCCGGTCCGCCGCCTGCACCTCGTCGGCGACCCGGCGTCGCTGCCCGCGGTGAACTCCGTGCTCGACGCCCACCCCGGGACGCCGGCGACCGTCGTCCTCGAGCAGGGGCACCCGGGCGACCGGGCCCTGCCCGTGCGCTCGCGCGAGGGTCACGACGTCACGTGGGTGCCGCGCGGCGACGGTGCCGCGGCCGGGACGGCGCTGCTCGAGCACGTGCGCTCCGGATGGGCGGTCGGCGCGGACGCCCGCGCCGACTGGTTCTGGCTGGGCTGCGAGGCCGCCAGCACACGCGCGCTCTCGCGCCACCTGCGCCGCGACCTCGGCGTCCCGAAGGAGCGCGTCTCCGCGCTCGGGTACTGGCGGGACGAGGCGTGAGCCGCGCCCCGGCGTCCTCCGCGGCGACCGCCGGGCCCGCCGTCGTCGCGGCGACGCCGGCTGACCCTGTGGTCGCGCCCCCCGGCGCCGCGCTCCCGAGGGCCGCGGGTGCGGCGGCGCGCCCGCCGTGGCTGCTGCTCGGCTCGCTGTGGGTCACCCAGTACATCGGCATCGGCTTCCTCACCGTCGGGCTCGTCGCCGTCCTCCGCGACGCCGGCACCTCGCTCGACACGCTCGCGCTGCTCTCCCTGCTCGGGCTCGTGTGGCCCCTCAAGGTGCTGTGGGCGCCGCTGCTCGACCGCTTCGGCTCCCGCCGGCTGGGCCACTACCGCTCGTGGCTGCTCGTGCTGCAGACCGGCATGGTCCTGGCGCTCCTGGCGATGCTGCCGCTCGACGACCCGGCCGCCAGGCTCGGTCCGCTGGCGGCCCTCGCCGCCGTCTTCGTCCTGCTCTCGGCGACGCAGGACGTCGCGGCCGACGCCCTCTCGGTGCGGCTGCTGCGCCCGGCCGACCGCGGGGTCGCCGGCGGCGTGCAGGTGGCCGCCAGCTACCTCGGCACGGTGCTCGGCGGCGGCGTCTGCGTCCTCGTCTACGACCGGTGGGGCTGGCACGCCGCTGTCCTCCTGCTCGCGGCGCTCACGCTCGTCGCTCTCGGCGTCGTCGCCGCCTTCCGCGAGCCCCCGCGGGCCGACGGCGGTGCGGGCGGCTCGGCGGCCGCGTCGAGGGGAGGCGTGCCCTGGGGCGCGGTCGTCTCGGTGTTCCGGCGCCCGGGCGTGCCGGCGTGGGCGCTCGTCGTCGTGCCGCTGCTCTACGGCGGCGTCGCGGGCGTCTGGTCGCTGACGAGCCCCGCGCTCGTCGACGCCGGCTGGTCGCTGGCCCGCATCGGCGTCGTCACCGGCGTCGTCGTCAGCGTGCCCGCCCTCGTCGCCGGGCTGGTCTCCGGGTGGCTCGTGCGGCGCCTCGGCCGGTCCGCCGTGCTCGTGGCCGGGGGAGCGGTGCTCGTCGTCTCGACCGCCGGGGTGGTCCCGCTGCTGCTGGGCTCGGCGCCGCTGGCGTGGACGGTGACGGCGCTGTCGGGCTTCCTCGTGGCCTACACGGCCCTCAACGTCGTGATCTACACGGTGAGCATGGACCTCTCGCGCCCGGCCACCGGCGGCAGCGACTTCACGGCCCTCACGACCGTCGCGCTGCTCGTCTCCTTCGCGGCGGGCTCGCTCGCGCTGCTCGTCGCCGGGCTCGGCGGCTACGTGCTGTCGGCGGTCGTCTTCGCGGCCGTCGGGCTCGCGGGCGTCGGGCTGGGGGTCCGGTGGCTGCGCTCGCCCGCCGGCCGGGCCGCGGCGTCCGGCGTCCCGGCCGCCTGAGCGTCCCGGGGGAGGAGCCCGCGGCTAGCCTCCGGCCATGTCGAGCCAGCCCCCCGCGCCCCACGGCGTCACGAGCGAGGTCGGGCCCCTGCGCTCGGTCGTCCTCCACCGCCCCGGCGCCGAGCTCGCGCGGCTCACCCCGCGCAACAACGACCGCCTGCTCTTCGACGCCATCCCCTGGGTGGCGCGCGCGCAGGACGAGCACGACGCCTTCGCCGAGCTGCTGCGCGGCCGAGGGGTCGAGGTGCTCGAGCTCGCCGACCTCATCGCCGAGGCCCTCGAGGAGCCCGTCGCCCGCGAGGAGTCCGTCGCCGCCGTCCTGACCGACCCCTCCCTCGGGCGCGTGCTCGGGGCACGGGTCGCCGAGCACCTGCACGCCCTCGCGCCCAAGGACCTCGCTGACGTGCTCGTGGCCGGTCTGCGGCTCGACGAGCTCGACCTCGCGCGCCCCTCGCGCGAGCCGGGCCTCGTCGCCGCCCTGCGGGAGGCCGGGGACTTCGTCGTCGAGCCGCTGCCCAACCTCCTCTTCACGCGCGACTCGTCGGCCTGGGTGGGCGACTCGGTCGTCGTGTCCTCCCTGGCGATGCCCGCGCGGCACCGGGAGACCTCGCTGACGCGCGTCGTCTACGCCCACCACCCCCGCTTCGCCGGCACGGAGCTGCTCTACGAGCCCGGCCTCGAGCACGTCGAGGGCGGCGACGTCCTCGTGCTCTCCGACGGCGTGCTCGCCGTCGGCACGGGCGAGCGGACGACGCCCGCCGGCGTGGAGCGCCTGGCCGAGAGGGCCTTCCGCAGCGGCCGCGCGCACACCGTCCTGGCGGTGCCCGTGGCGCAGGAGCGGGCGACGATGCACCTCGACACGGTCTGCACCATGGTCGACGTCGACCAGGTCGTCATGTACCCCTCGATCGCCCACTCGCTGACGGCGTACGCGCTCACGCCCGTCGACGCGGGCGACCCGGACGCCGGCGTGCACGTCGGCGGGGCGCGGCCCTTCCTCGCCGCGGCCGCCGAGGCCATGGGCATCGACGAGCTCCGCGTCGTCGACACCGGCCTCGACGAGGTCACGGCCGAGCGCGAGCAGTGGGACGACGGCAACAACACCCTGGCCCTCGCGCCCGGCGTCGTCGTCGCCTACGAGCGCAACACCCGGACCAACGCCCGCCTCGAGGCCCACGGCGTCGAGGTGCTGCCCATCAGCGGGTCCGAGCTCGGCTCGGGCCGCGGCGGCCCGCGGTGCATGAGCTGCCCCGTCTCCCGGGACCCGCTCAGCGCCTGACGCCACCCGCCGCCTCCGCGGACGAAGGCTACGAAATCCGTCGTCGGGCGCTCCCGGTGCGGAGAAGGGCTACGAAGTCCGTCCGGAAGCGCCTCGCAGGCGGAGAACGGCTACGAAGTTCGACCGGCGGTAGCGGCGGGCCGGGTCAGCGCAGGGTGACCTGGCGCGAGACGACGCCGGCGCGGGCCCGGCGCTCGTCGGCCGTCAGCGGCTCGGTCGTCGCGAGCGCCTCGTCGAGCGCGGCGCGGAAGGCGGCCGCGGGCTCCTCGACGTCGTCGGCGACGGCGTCCTCCGCGAGGTCCCACACGGGGACGACGAGGCCCTGGGCGCGGAAGGCGCCGACGTACTTCGTGCCCTCGCCCAAACCCGCCCGGCCGGCCGCGTGGAGGCGCGCCAGGGCGTCGAGCAGGGGCTCCTCGTCCTCGACCATCGCCCACCGCAGGTGCGTGCGCTCCCCGATGCGGCACCAGTAGGCGCCGTCCACGGTGCGCAGGCGCTCGGTGGGCACGACGGCCTCGTCGGCGCGCTCGAGGGAGGCGGCCACCTCGGCGTCGGCCTCGGCGCCCTCGGGCAGCCAGAAGTCGAAGCCCTCGTGCACGCGCACCTCGAAGGGCCGCGCGACGTCGAGGACGTCCTGCAAGCGCGGGGTGGCGGGGGTGACCGCGGGACGCTGCTCGAGCGGCTGCCCGGGCTCGCTCGCGACGACGGCGAGGAGCGCCGCGGCGAGGTCGCGGCTCGGGTCGCCGCTCGAGCCGGGCGCCTGCAGGCCGACGAGGCGCTCGCCGTCCGCGCGGTGCAGCCCCGGCCACGCCAGGGGGAGCACGGTCGCGACGGTGACGTCGACGCCCCCGTGCTCGGGCGTCGTCCGCACGGAGGCGGTGGCCGCCGGCACGACCTCGCGCAGGCAGACCCAGTCAGCCTCGCCGGGCAGCCCGGCGAAGGGGCGGCGGACGATCTCCGTGGCCGCCGCGCGGGCGGCGCGCCCGTGGCACACCTTGTAGCGCTTGCCGGAGCCGCAGGGGCAGGGCTCGCGCGGGCCGACGACGGGCACGTCCTCCACGGCGGTGGCGGCGGGACGACGTGCGGGAGACCTCTTCGCCATGGCGCGACCCTACGCAGCCGTCGCGGCCCGCCGCGTCCCACCGCCGCGCCCACGAGCCTCGGGGCGTCGGCCGACCGGCGGTGGCGTCAGGCGACCGGTCGTCGGCGGCGCGTCGGGCCGCCGAGCGCAGCCCACACGGTGCGCCGGCCGTCGTCCTCCTCGACGACGCCCCACTCGTGCGCCAGCGCCCGCACGATGCGCAGCCCGCGGCCGGAGGTCGCCATCGGGGCCGGCCGCTGGGGCCGGACCTCGCCGGGCGACCCGCCGTCGGTCACCTCGACGTCGACGACGTCGCCGCGGACCTGCCAGCGCAGCAGGACGCGCCCGGAGTCGTCGGGGCGGGCGTGGCGCAGGGCGTTGCCGAGCAGCTCGCTGACGACCACGCTGACCTCGTGGACCAGCTCGTCGTCGACCCGTTCGGCGACGTCGGCGGTGATCGTCCGCCGCGCCACGGGCACGGCCCCGGGCCGGTGCGCCACCGCCACCGCCCGGGCGTCCCCGCGCTGGCGGGAGTCGAGCACCTCGGGTGCCGTCGCGGTCGTGGCCACCTGCATCGCTCCTCCAGACGTCCTGCACGCACGGGGCAGCGCCCCGCCGGGGACCTCGGTGCTCCGGCGCACGCCCCGTCCCCCGTGGCACAGCCTGGACCCCCGTGCCCGCGCGGGTCCAGCCCCCCGGCGCTGCCGTCGTGCGCCCGTCCCCCGGCGCACCCCTCGGCGTCCTCCTCCGCCGGCCCCTCCGCGGGTCCTCCCCGCCGTGACCGGACGGGCCGCCCTCACACGCGGGCGACCCCGCGCGTCCTCCTCCCGTGAGCGCACCTCCCTTCGCCCTCCTCGTCGAGGAGCACTGGCGCGACGTCGCCCGGCTGGCGCGCGCCCTCGCCGGCCCGGTGGACGGTGACGACGTCGCCCAGCAGGCCTGGGCCCAGGCGCTGGCCGCCTACCCGCCGCCGGGCGGGCTGCGCGACCCGCGCGCCTGGCTCCTCGTCGTCACGAGCCGGTGCGCCACCGACGTGCACCGGGCGCGGGCGCGGCGGCCCGTGCCGGTCGAGGAGGTGCCGGAGGCCACGGCGGGCGGGGACCCGGCCGACGGCGAG
>NZ_JABEMA010000329.1 GCF_013004605.1 Pseudokineococcus marinus | reverse complement strand
GGCCCTCGTGGAGCAGCTCGTGCGGCGCGCCGCGGCCGCGGACCGGCTGGCGCGCAGCGGCCTGCTCGACCCGGCGTCGTCGGTGCTCCTCGCCGTCGCCGCCGCCGACGCGCTCGGGGAGGGCGAGGAGGTCGGGGACGCCGCGCCGGAGGGGTCGGGCGAGGAGGGTCCCGACGAGGAGGGGCGCCGGGCGGCGGGGCGGGACGGAGGACGGCGGGACGCGGGTGCGGCGACGGGGCCGGGACGGCTGACGGCGGAGCGCGAGCGGGCCGAGAGCGACCTGTCGGCCGCGCTGCGGGCCGCCCTGCCGCCCGAGGTGCTCGTGCCCCTGGGCCAGGACCCCTCCGCGGCGCCGCTGCTCGAGGACCTGGCCGCGGAGTGCCGCCGGCTGCGCCTGGCCCGGAGGTTCTCGAACGAGGCGCAGGTGCAGGTGCGCCGCCGCCGGCGCAGCCGCCTCGTGCGGTGGGGCCGCCTGGCCGGGCGCGCGCCGGAGCCGCGCACCTTCGAGGTCGACGACGAGCCGCCCCCGGGCCTGCTGCCCTGAGCCCGGTGCCGCCCCTCGCGAGGCCCTCCGGCGGCGTCCCGGACGCGTCCGGGGCAGCGCGCCCGGCGACGGGGGAGAGCGGCTCCGGGCCTACCATGGGCCGCGGTGAGGCGGCCCACGCCGCCGCGCCCGCCCGCGGTCGAGCGGCTCCCGCCCGACGCGACGCCCCCACCCGTCCGCAGACCTGCGAGGTACCGGTGCCCACGCCCGAGACGACCCAGCCCGCCGCCGCCCAGCCGCCCACCGGGCCGGGGGAGAGCCCCCGCGACAGCGCGGCCCGCGGCACCGCCCGGGTCAAGCGCGGCATGGCCGAGATGCTCAAGGGCGGCGTCATCATGGACGTCGTCACGGCCGAGCAGGCGAAGATCGCCGAGGACGCCGGCGCCGTCGCCGTCATGGCCCTCGAGCGCGTCCCCGCCGACATCCGCGCCCAGGGCGGGGTGGCCCGCATGAGCGACCCCGACCTCGTCCAGGGCATCGTCGACGCCGTCTCGATCCCCGTCATGGCGAAGGCGCGCATCGGCCACTTCGTCGAGGCGCAGGTGCTGCAGAGCCTCGGCGTGGACTACGTCGACGAGTCCGAGGTCCTCACCCCCGCCGACTACGTCCACCACATCGACAAGTGGCGCTTCACGGTGCCCTTCGTCTGCGGCGCGACCAACCTCGGCGAGGCCCTGCGCCGCATCACCGAGGGCGCGGCGATGATCCGCTCCAAGGGCGAGGCGGGCACCGGCGACGTCTCGAACGCCACGGGCCACATCCGCACCATCCGCGGCGAGATCGCCCGCCTCACGTCGATGAGCAGCGACGAGCTCTACGTCGCCGCCAAGGAGCTGCAGGCGCCGTACGAGCTCGTCGCCGAGGTCGCGGCGGCCGGCAAGCTGCCCGTCGTCCTCTTCACCGCGGGTGGCATCGCCACGCCGGCCGACGCCGCGATGATGATGCAGCTGGGCGCCGAGGGCGTCTTCGTCGGCTCCGGCATCTTCAAGTCGGGCAATCCGGCCGACCGGGCCGCCGCCATCGTCAAGGCGACGACCTTCCACGACGACCCCGACGTCGTCGCCAAGGTCTCCCGCGGCCTCGGCGACGCGATGGTCGGCCTCAACGTCGACGCCATCCCCGAGCCGCACCGCCTGGCCTCGCGCGGCTGGTGAGCCGGCGGCCGGCCCCGCGCCGGCCCCCGACACGACCCGACGCCCCGCCCACCCTCCCGGGTGGGCGGGGCGTCGTCGTCTCGGGGCGCGTCGGCGTCGTCGTCACCGGACCGAGATCCGCGAACCCTCCTCCTCGGCCCCGGCCCCGCCGATAGGTTCCGCGACGCCGCGGGCCGCCACGCGCCCGCCTCGACCCCCGAGGGGCCTCCATGCCGCGCACGACCACCCGCCGAGCCGCCACCACCGGGCTCGGCGCCCTGGCCGCGACCACCGCCCTCGCCCTCGCAGCGCCCAGCGCACTGGCGGCGAGCGACCCCTACGTCCTCGACCCGGGTCAGGACGTGATCTTCACGGCGTCCGGCTTCCCCGTCGACGAGGACCAGTACGAGACCCTCGACGCCACGCCGGTCGACCTCGCCTCGGACGGCACCGTGACCGTGCAGCTCCCCGAGAGGTCGGTCCCCGTCGCGCCGGTCGCCGAGCTCGTCGAGGCCGAGAAGTACTGGGACGCCCTCGACGCCGGCGTCCCCCCGGAGGCTGTCGCGCTGGCACAGCCCCTCGTGCCGGCGGTGGACGACGGAGGGCTCCTGACGGTCGTCCTCCCGGGGGACGACGCGGCGCTGGCGGACGTCGACGACGCGGTCCTCCTCCTCTCCGGCTTCGCGGTCGAGGGCTTCCCCGACAGCCCGCCGCTCGAGGTCGACGTGCCGCTGGACCTCGTGCCGACCGAGGACGCCGCGGACCTGGTCAGCGTCCCCGCGCAGGTGGACGCCTCCTACCTGGACGCCACGGCCGCTCTCGAGACGCCCTACGCCGCGACCGCAGGCGAGACCTTCGAGGTCCTGCTCCCCGAGACCTCGACCCTGCGCCGTCTCGGCGTCGACTCGCTCGAGGAGCTCGACGGCTTCCTCGTGCCGATGGACGAGGAGGGCGACGGCGTCGACCTCGTCCTCGACTCCGTGTTCAGCGCCTCGTCCGCCGACGCGGGCAGCGGCGCGGACGGCTTCCTCGGGGTCGTCGGCGCCCGCGCTGTCGCGGAGCTCGCCGGGGACGTCGCCGAGGGCGCCGCGGGAGAGGAGAGCGCCGAGACCGGCGCGACGCTCGACGTGGCCGAGCAGGACTTCACGGACGAGGGGAGCGTCGCCACGGTGCGGGCCTCCGACCACCTCGACGAGGGCTCCTACTACATGGTCCTCTTCCTCTCCTCCGCGGACTACACCGTCACGGTGACGACCGTGGGCCAGCTCGACGTCGAGGCACCCGCCCCGGCGCCGACCCCCACGGTGACGGTCACGCAGCCGGGCCCGACGGCCACGGTGACGACGGCCCCGGTGCAGCAGAACCCGGGCCTGCGCTCCAACACGGGCGTCGAGGGCGGCGGCCCCAGCACCGGACTGCTCGCCGCGGGCGCCGGGCTGCTGGCGCTCGCGGCCGCC
>NZ_JABEMA010000328.1 GCF_013004605.1 Pseudokineococcus marinus | reverse complement strand
CCGTCGTCGCCGCCTCGGGCACGGCGGGGTGGACGCAGCGCGCGAGGTGGTCCTCCGGCAGACCCGGGTGCCCGGCCAGGGCCAGCCCGGGGTCGGCGCACGCGCGGTCGGCGTGCGCGCAGCGCGGGGCGAAGGCGCAGGCCCGCGCCCACGGCAGCACGTCGCGCGGCGTCCCCGGGATGGGACGCAGCGGCTCCCCCCGCGAGGAGTCCAGCCGCGGCACCGAGGCGAGCAGCCCCTCGGTGTAGCGGTGCGCCGGCCGGGCGAAGAGCTCGCGGCGCGGCGCCGTCTCGACGACGCGGCCGGAGTACATGACCGTGACGTCGTCGCAGAGGCCCGCGACGACGCCCAGGTCGTGCGTGATGAGCAGCATGGCGGTCCCGGTCTCCCCCACGAGCCGGCGCAGCAGCTCGAGCACCTGCGCCTGGATGGTCACGTCGAGCGCCGTCGTGGGCTCGTCGGCGATGAGCAGCCGCGGCTTGCAGGCCAGGGCGATGGCGATGAGCGCGCGCTGGCGCATGCCGCCCGACAGCTGGTGCGGGTAGTCGCGCAGCCGTCGGCGCGGGTCGGGGATGCCGACCCGCCGCAGCAGGTCCTCGGCCTCCTCGCGCGCGGCGGCGCGGTCGGCGTCGGTGTGGGTGCGCAGGACCTCGGTGACCTGCGTCCCGATCGGCACCACCGGGTTGAGGGAGCTCATCGGGTCCTGGAAGACCATCGCCATCTGGTCGCCCCGGAGCCCGGCGAGGCGCCGCGGCGCCATCCCCAGCAGCTCGGTGCCGCCGAGGCGCACGGAGCCGCCCACGCGGCTCGAGCGCCGCGGCAGCAGGCCCATGACGGCGAGCGAGGTCACGGACTTCCCGCTGCCCGACTCCCCCACGAGGCCCATGACCTCGCCGGGGCGGACGGAGAGGCTGACGCCGTCGACGGCGCGCGCGGGCTCGCTGCCCCGGCGCAGGAAGTCGACGGTGAGGTCGCGGACCTCGAGCAGGGGCTCGGCGCCCCGCGCGGGGTCGTCGCCGGTCGCTGGTGGCACGTCGCTCCGGTCGTCGGGGGCGCCCGCGCCGCGCGAGGGCGGGTGCGGGCTCATCGGCGGAAGGTGGGGTCGAGGGACTCGCGCAGCGCCTCGCCGAAGAGCGTGAAGCCCAGAGCGGTGACGGCGATGCAGACGCCCGGCAGGACGGCCAGGTGCGGGTCGGTGGCGAGGCGGTCCTGCGCCCGCACGAGCATCCGGCCCCACTCGGCGACGGTCGGGTTCGGGTCGCCGAGGCCGAGGTAGGACAGCGCCGCCACCTCGATGATCGCCGTCGCCAGCGTGAGGGTGCCCTGGACGATGACGGGGCTGAGGGAGTTCGGGAGCATGTGGCTCATGACGACCCGACGGCGTCGCAGCCCCAGCGAGGAGGCCGCCAGCACGTAGTCGCTGCTGCGCTGGCCGAGCATGGAGCCGCGCAGCAGACGGGCGAAGATCGGCACCTGCGCGGCTCCGATGGCGATCATGAGGGCGGTCGGGCTGGGGCCGATGACCGCGGCGACGCTGACGGCCAGCAGGAGGCTGGGGATCGACAGCATGATGTCGACGACGCGCATGACCGCCACGTCGACGGCGCCGCCGAAGGCGCCGGCCAGCAGGCCGAGCGCCGCGCCGAAGCCCAGCCCGATGACCGTCGACACGACCCCGATGACGAGCGACTGCCGCGCGCCGTAGACGAGCTGCGTGAAGAGGTCCGACCCGAAGCTGTCGAGGCCGAGCAGGTGCTCGTCGCTCGGCCCGGGCACCGACGACGGCGTCACCTGGTTCGCCCACTGCGCGCCCGCCGGGGCGTACGGCGCGATGAGCGGCGCCAGCAGGGCGACGAGCGCGAAGACCAGGACGATGACGGCGCCGGCGATCGCGCCGGGGTCGCGCCGCAGCCGCCGCCAGGCGCCGCGCCACAGGCTGGTGCCGCGCTCGTCCTCGGCGACGGGCTCGAGCGCGAGCTCGGCGGGCGTGCCCGCGGGCGGGTCGTCCTCCGGGGCGCCCGGGGGCCCCCCGGCCGGGGGCAGGTGGACGCCGCTCACGAGACGCGCACCCGCGGGTCGATGACGCCGTAGCCGACGTCGACGACGAGGTTGACGAGGGCGTAGACGAGCGCGATGAAGAGGATGAAGCCCTGCAGCACGGGGTAGTCCAGGGTCGAGATGGAGTCGAAGAGGTAGCTGCCGATGCCGTTGATGGCGAAGACCGTCTCGGTGAGCACGGCTCCCGACAGCAGCAGGCCCGTCTGCAGGCCCACGGTCGTCAGCACCGGCAGCAGCGCGTTGCGCAGCACGTGGCGGCGGCGCACGAGCGAGCGCGCCAGCCCCTTGGCCTCGGCCGTGCGCACGTAGTCCTGCCCCGTCACCTCGAGGACCGAGGCGCGGGTGATGCGCACGATGATGGCCAGCGGGATGGTGCCGAGCGCCAGCGCGGGCAGCACCAGGTGGACGACGGCGTCCCACGAGGCGTCCCACTCGCGCGTCAGCAGCCCGTCGAGCACGTAGAAGTTCGTCACGTGCGTCGCGTCGATCCGCGGGTCCTGGCGGCCCGCCGTCGGCAGCCAGCCGAGCTGCACCGCGAAGACGAGCTTGAGCAGGTAGGCGAGGAAGAACACCGGGATGACGGTGCCCAGCAGCGAGCCGCCCACGAGCGTGGTGTCGAGGGCGCTGCCGTGCCGGCGGGCCGCCACGTAGCCCAGCGGGATGCCGAGGACGACGGCGACGAGCAGCGCCGCGACCGCGAGCTCGATCGTCGCGGGGAAGCGCTGGAGGAAGCTCTCGAGCACGGGCTCGCCCGTGCGCGACGACGTCCCCAGGTCGCCCGTCAGCAGCTTGCCGAGGTAGGTGAGGTACTGCGCCGGCAGGGGGCGGTCGAAGCCGTAGGCCTCGGTGATGCGCTCCACCGCCGCCGGCGTGGCGCGCTCGCCGAGCAGCGTGCGCGCCGGGTCCCCGGGCAGCGCCCGCAGCCAGGCGAAGAGGAGCACCGAGAGGCCGAGCAGCACGGGGACGACGAGCGCCAGGCGGCGGAGCAGCTGCAGCGGGACGTCGAGCAGGGCTTCCCCTACCTGCCCGCCGGGTCGCAGCTCGTCCTCGATCGGGTCGCGCAGGAGCTCGTGCTCGACAACGTGCGCTCGTCCCTCCGCTCGACGA
>NZ_JABEMA010000327.1 GCF_013004605.1 Pseudokineococcus marinus | reverse complement strand
CCCGGGCGGCGGCTGGCGCGTGCGCGCGCTCGTGCCGGACGAGCCGCCGGCGGCCGACGGGTCCGCTGCCTCGGCCGGCGTCCGCGCGGGGGCCCGTCGGTGAGCGCGGCCGACGCCGTCCGCGTCGTCCTCGTCGACGACCAGCCGCTCGTGCGCACGGGCTTCGCCATGGTCATCGACAGCCAGCCCGACCTCGCGGTCGTCGGCCAGGCCGGTGACGGCGCCGCCGCGCTCGCCCTTCTGGCGGAGGTCGAGGCCGACGTCGTCCTCATGGACGTCCGGATGCCGCGCATGGACGGCATCGAGGCCACGCGCCGGCTCACCGCCGGTGACGGCGCCCCGCGGGTCGTCGTCCTGACGACCTTCGACCTCGACGAGTACGTCGTCAGCGCCATCGGCGCCGGCGCCAGCGGCTTCCTCCTCAAGGACGCCGAGCCGGAGGAGCTCCTGGCCGCCGTCCGCACGGTGCACGCCGGCGACGCCGTCATCGCCGCGCGCGCCACCCGGGCCCTGCTGCAGCACGTCGGGCCGCTGCTCGCCGACGAGCACGACGGCGCCGCCGCGCCGGCCGCCCCGGGAGGCGCAGGCGGTGCGGCGGGCGCCGACCCCGCGGGGGCACCGGCCCCCGCCCGGGCCGCCGACGCAGCCGCGCTCGAGGCGCTGACGCCCCGCGAGCGCGAGGTGCTCGAGCTCATGGCGCGCGGCGCCAGCAACACCGACCTCATGGCGCGCCTCTTCGTCTCCGAGGCCACGGTGAAGACCCACGTCGGCCGGGTGCTGGCCAAGACGGGCTCGCGCGACCGCGTGCAGGCGGTCGTCCTGGCCTACCGCTGCGGGCTCGTGCGGCCCGAGGACCTCCTGCGCGACGCCGAGGGCTGAGCCGCCGGCCCGGATCGACTCCCCACCGGACCCACCACCCACCGGGCGCACCGCCGGGCGGCGTCCGACCAGGGTCTGACCCGGGGCCCCGGGCGCCGTCCCACCGGCCCAGGAGGTCCCCTCTGGGGCCGACGCCGGCGCCGAGATGAGCAGACCTGCGGCCGACGCGGGGCGCACGGCCGCCTCCCTAGCGTCGGGACGTCCGCTGCGGCAGCCGTTCCCGGCCGCCGCCCGCTCCTCGCCAGGAGGTCCCGTGCACCCCGCCCCGTCCGCCCCGATGACCGGACCGACCGCCGCGCGCCCCGCGGGCTCGCGGCCCGACGCCACGACCGCCGCCGTGCGGGCCGAGGGTCTGACCAAGGTCCACGGCCGCGGCGACGCGGCCGTCACCGCGCTCGACGGCGTCGACGTCTGCGTGGGCCGCGGCACCTTCACCGCCGTCATGGGGCCCTCCGGCTCGGGCAAGTCCACGCTGCTGCACTGCCTCGCCGGCCTCGACACGGCGACGAGCGGCCGCGCGTGGGTGGGCTCGACCGAGATCACCGGCCTGCGGGAGAAGCAGCTCACCCGCCTGCGGCGCGACCGCATCGGCTTCGTCTTCCAGTCCTTCAACCTCGTGCCGGTGCTGACGGCGCAGGAGAACGCCGTGCTCCCCCTGGCCCTCGCCGGCCGGCAGCCGGACCCGGCCTGGTTCGACGAGGTGGTCGGCCGCCTCGGGCTGGGGCAGCGCCT
The DNA here is from genome assembly GCF_013004605.1 of Pseudokineococcus marinus. Lineage (GTDB taxonomy): Bacteria > Actinomycetota > Actinomycetes > Actinomycetales > Quadrisphaeraceae > Pseudokineococcus > Pseudokineococcus marinus. The sequence goes on along the minus strand of NZ_JABEMA010000327.1, from coordinate 1,562 downwards.
GCACCACCGGCCGTCCGAGATGTCCGGCGGGCAGCAGCAGCGCGTCGCCGTCGCCCGCGCCCTCCTGCCGCGCCCCGACGTCGTCTTCGCCGACGAGCCGACCGGCAACCTCGACTCCCGCGCGGGCGCCGAGGTGCTCTCGCTGCTCCGCAGCGCCGTCCGCGAGACGGGCCAGACCGTCGTCATGGTCACCCACGACCCGGTCGCCGCGTCCTACGCCGAGCGCGTCGTGCTCCTCGCCGACGGCCGCCTCGCGGGCGAGGTGCACGCCCCCACGGCCGAGTCCGTCCTCTCCGCCCTCGCGGCGCTCGGGGGCTGAGCCGTGCTGCGCCTCACCCTCGCCCAGGTTCGCCACCACGCGGGCCGTCTGCTCGCGAGCGCCACCGCCGTCGTCATCGCGGTCGCCTTCGTCGTCGTCACCCTCGTCGGCGGCTCGACCGCCGCCGCCACCGTGCGCGCCGCGCTCGCGGCGCCGTACCTGCCCGCGGCGGCCGTCGTCGAGGCCCCGACCGACGTGCCGCCCGCCGACGTCGACGACCCCTTCGCCGTCCCGCCGTCCCTGGCGGGGGCCGTGGACGCCGTGCGCGCCGTCGACGGTGTCACGGACGTCGCCCTCGACACCACCACCTACGCGTCCGTGTCGACCGGCGGCTCCGAGGGCGCGGACGGCGCCGCCACGACCGCGCAGGTCGTGCCCGTCCAGCCCGTCGGCTCGCCCCTGCGCTGGCAGCAGGTGGGCGACGGCCGCCTCCCCGAGCGGGCCGGCGAGGTCGCGGTCACCGAGCGGGTGGGCGCCGCCCCGGGCGACGTCGTCACCGTCCAGCCCGAGCCGCCCCGCCCGACGGCCGAGGACGAGGAGCCGGCTGCGCCGGCGCCGCAGCGGCTGGAGGTCGTCGGCGTCCTCGACACCGAGGGTGACCCCACGGCCTCCGTCACCCCGCGGCTCGCCGTGACGGCCGACCAGGTGGCGGCCTGGGGCTCGTCCACCTCGTCCGAGGAGCTGCGGGTGGCGGCCGCGCCGGGCACCGACGCCCAGACGCTGGCGACCGCCGTCGGGGACGCGGCCACCGACGCCCTCGGGGTCCCCGTGGCCGCGCAGACGGCGGACGACGCCACCGACGCGGTCGTCTCCGCCACGACCGGCGGTGCCCTGCAGCTGGTCTCGGTGCTCCTCGCCTTCGCCGTCGTCTCCGTCCTCGTCGCGGGCCTGGTGATCGCCAACACCTTCGCCGTGCTCCTCGCCCAGCGGACCCGCGAGCTCGCGCTCCTGCGCTGCGTCGGCGCCTCGCGCGCCCAGCTGCGCCGGGGCGTCCTCCTCGAGGCCCTGGCCACGGGGCTCGCCGCCTCGGCGCTCGGGACGGCGCTGGGCGTCGCGATCACGGCGGCGGGCTCCGCGGTGGTCGCCCGCACCGACGCGCCGATCCCCCTGCAGGGGCTGTCGGTGCCGTGGTGGGCCGTGGTCGTCGGGCTCGTGCTCGGCACCCTCGTCACCGTCGTCGCCGCGACGAGCCCGGCGCGCGCCGCGACGCGCGTCGCGCCCCTGGCGGCCCTGCGCCCGCTGG
>NZ_JABEMA010000326.1 GCF_013004605.1 Pseudokineococcus marinus | reverse complement strand
CGAGCGCCCGCGAGGCGCCGCGCACGACGGCGTCCGGGTCACCGTCGCTCGGCGCCGCGACGAGGCACCCGCGCCCGTCGAGGGGCGCGACGACGGCGGCCACCCGCGCGAGGGCGAGCGCACCGGCGAGGCGGCCGGCGTCGGCGACGGGCGCCACGACGACGACGCGCTCCGCCGGGCCCTCGACCGAGCCGTCCTCGACCTCGTCGCCGGACCCGTCGAGGGGCTCGTCGGGCCCGCCGGTCAGAGCGCGCCCTTGGTGCTCGGGACGCCCGTGACCCGCGGGTCGTGCGCGAGCGCCGTCCGCAGCGCCCGGGCGACCGCCTTGAACTGCGTCTCGACGACGTGGTGCGCGTCGCGCCCCGCGAGGACCCGCACGTGCAGGCCGATGTGGGCGTGGAAGGCGAAGGACTCCAGGACGTGCCGGGTCAGCGAGCCGAGGTAGGGGGTGTTGCCCGGGCCGCCGCCGATGAGGACGTGCTCCTGGCCGGCCGGCTCCCCCGAGTGGACGCAGTACGGCCGGCCGGAGACGTCGACGACGGCCTGGACGAGCGCCTCGTCGAGCGGCACCGTCGCGTCGCCGAAGCGCACGAGACCGCGCTTGTCGCCCATGGCCTGCCGGAAGGCCTGCCCGAGGCAGATGGCGACGTCCTCGACGGTGTGGTGGGCGTCGATGTGGAGGTCGCCCTCGGCCTCGACGACGAGGTCGACGAGGCTGTGGCGCGCGAGCGCCGTGAGCATGTGGTCGTAGAAGCCCACGCCCGTGCTGATGCGCGACTCGCCCGTGCCGTCGAGGTCGACCTCGACGACGACGGAGGACTCGCTCGTGCGGCGCTCGACGCGCGCGCGGCGGGCCGGGCCCTCGACGGGGGCGGTGCTCTCGAGAGGGGCGGGGTCGGTCATCGGGTGCCCTCCGGGGCGTCGGGGCCGGCCGCGCGGGCGCCGGCGGGGGTGGCGAGGACCTCGACCAGGGCGCTCCTGAAGGCGGCGGTCTCCTCCGGCGTCCCCACCGAGACGCGCAGCCACCCCTCGGGGCCCGTCTCCCGGACGAGCACCCCGCGGTCGAGCAGGCCCCGCCAGGCGGCGTGGCGGTCGGCAAGACGCCCGAAGAGCACGAAGTTGGCGTCGCTGTCGGCCACCTCGAGGTCGAGGCCGCGCAGCCACGCGACGAGGGCGTCGCGCTCGGCGCGCAGCGCGTCGACACCGCGGAGCAGCTCGGCGGAGTGCCGCAGGGCGACGCGGGCGACGGCCTGGGTGACGCCGGACAGGTGGTACGGCAGGCGGACGACGCGCAGCGCGTCGACGACGGCCCGCGACGACGCGAGGTAGCCCACGCGCGCGCCGGCGAGGCTGAAGGCCTTGCTCATCGTCCGGCTGACGGCCAGGCGCGGGTAGCGCTCGAGCAGCTCCAGCGCGCTCGGGACGCCCTCGCGGCGGAACTCGGCGTACGCCTCGTCGACGACGACCACGCCCGGCGCGACGTCGCACACGGCCTCGACGACCTCGCGCGGCAGCGCGGTGCCCGTCGGGTTGTTCGGCGAGGCGAGCAGGACGACGGACGGCTGCTCCCGCTCGACGAGCGCCACCGCCGCCGCCGGGTCGACGGTGAAGTCGTCGCGGCGCCGGCCGACGACCCAGCGGGTCCCGGTGTCCCGCGCGTACTCCGGGTACATCGAGTAGGTCGGCGCGAAGGACACCGCCGTGCGGCCCTCGCCGCCGAAGGCCTGCAGCACCTGGAGCATGACCTCGTTGGAGCCGTTGGCGGCCCAGAGCTGCGCGGCCGGCAGGCGGACCCCCGACTCGAGGGCCAGGAAGTCCGCGAGGTCGGCCCGCAGGTCGAGGAACTCGCGGTCGGGGTAGCGGTTGAGCCCGCGCGCGGCCGCGGCGACGGCCTCCCCCATCTCCCGGGCGACGACCTCCGACGGCGGGACGGGGTTCTCGTTGACGTTGAGCAGCACCGGAACGTCGAGCTGCGGGGCGCCGTAGGGCTCGACGCCGCGCAGGACGTCGCGCAGCGGGAGGTCGGCGAGGGAGGCCGCCCGCGCCGCGGGGTCCCCGGGGGTCGGCACGGCCGCCACCGGGTCCGTCGTCGTCGCGCCGGCGGGGCCGGCGTCGCCGCTCACGCCCCGCTCCCGCGCAGGCGCGCCGTGACGGCCTGGCCGTGCGCGGGCAGGTCCTCGGCCTCGGCGAGCGCGACGACGTGCGGGGCGACGTCGGCGAGCGCCTGCGCCGAGTAGTCGACGACGTGGATGCCGCGCAGGAAGGTCTGCACCGACAGCCCGCTGGAGAAGCAGGCGCAGCCGCCGGTCGGCAGGACGTGGTTGGAGCCCGCGCAGTAGTCGCCGAGGGAGACGGGGGCGTGCGGCCCCACGAAGATGGCGCCCGCGTTGCGCACGCGCGCCGCGAGCGCCGCGGCGTCGGCCGTCTGCACCTCGAGGTGCTCGGCGCCGTAGCCGTCGGCGACGGCGAGCAGCCCGGCCTCGTCGTCCACGAGCACGACGGCGGACTGGGGGCCGGCGAGCGCCGTCCGCACCCGCTCCGCGTGCTTGGTGGCGGGCACCTGGGTCTCGAGCTCGGCCTCGACGCGCGCGGCCAGGTCCTCCGACGTCGTGACGAGGACGGCGGCGGCCACCGCGTCGTGCTCGGCCTGGCTGACGAGGTCGGCGGCCACGAGCGCGGGGTCGGCGGCGCCGTCGGCGAGGACCATGACCTCCGTGGGGCCGGCCTCGGCGTCGATCCCCACGACGCCGCGCAGGAGGCGCTTGGCGGCGGCGACGTAGCGGTTGCCCGGACCCGTGACGATGTCGACGGGCGCGCACAGGCGCGAGCCGTCGTCCTCGCGGGCGCCGAGCGCGAGCATCGCGACGGCCTGGGCGCCCCCGACCGCGTAGACCTCCTCGACGCCGAGCAGCGCGCACGCCGCCAGGACCGTCGGGTGGGGCAGGCCGCCGTGCTCGCGCTGGGGCGGGCTCGCCACGGCGAGCGAGCCGACGCCGGCCTCCTGCGCCGGCACGACGTTCATGACGACGCTGCTGGGGTACACGGCCACGCCGCCGGGGACGTAGAGGCCCACGCGCCCCACCGGGACCCACCGCTCGGTGACCGTGCCGCCGGGCACGACCTGCGTCGTCGTGTCCGTGCGGCGCTGGTCGGCGTGGACGAGGCGCGCGCGGCGCACCGACTCCTCGAGCGCGGC
>NZ_JABEMA010000325.1 GCF_013004605.1 Pseudokineococcus marinus | reverse complement strand
CCGGGGCCGCGGGCACGCCCGCGGCCGACCACGGGGGACGGCGACCGAGGTCCCGGCCGGTGCGCGGCGCCGCCGCGCGCAGCTCCGCACGGGTCGGGCCCACCGGGCCGGGCCCACCGACCCGAGAGGCCGGGTGCCCGTGATCGCTCTCGTCGGCGCCCACGCCGTGGCCGCGCTCGTCGCGCCCGCCCTCGTGCGGGTGCTCGGGCGGCGCGCCTTCCTCGTGCTCGCGCTCGTGCCCGCCGCGTCGCTGGCGTGGCTGGTGGCGCTGCTCGTCGGCGAGGGCCCGGGCGTCGAGCGGGTCGAGGTCGTGCCGTGGGCGCCGTTCCTCGACCTCGAGCTGGCCTTCCGCGTCGACCCCCTGTCGCTCGTCCTGGCGCTGCTCGTCACGGGGGTCGGCGCGCTGGTCCTCGCGTACTGCACGTCGTACTTCGACGACGACGAGGAGGGCCTCGGCCGCTTCGCCGGGGTCCTCGTCGCCTTCGCGGGGGCGATGCTCGGCCTCGTCCTCGCCGACGACGTCCTGCTCCTCTACGTCATGTGGGAGCTGACGACCGTCTTCTCCTACCTGCTCGTCGGGCACCTCACCGAGCAGCGCGCGAGCCGGCTGGCGGCCATGCGGGCGCTCGTCGTCACGACCTTCGGCGGGCTCGCGATGCTCGTCGGCCTAGTCGTCCTGGCCGAGCGGGCGAGCACCTACCGCCTGTCGGAGATCGTCGCGGACCCGCCCGTCGTCGACGCGGCCAGCACCACGGGGCTCGTCCTCGTCCTCGTGGGCGCGCTGTCGAAGTCCGCGATCTGGCCGTTCTCGCTGTGGCTGCCGAGCGCGATGGCCGCGCCGACCCCCGTCAGCGCCTACCTGCACGCCGCGGCGATGGTGAAGGCGGGCGTGTACCTCCTCGCCCGGCTGGCCCCCGGCTTCGCCGACGACCCCGCCTGGCACCCCGTCGTCCTCGGCCTCGGCGGCGTGACGATGCTCGTCGGCGGCTGGCGGGCCCTGCGCCAGTACGACCTCAAGCTGCTCCTCGCCCACGGCACCGTCAGCCAGCTGGGCTTCATGACCGTCGTCGTGGGGCTCGGCGGGCCCGACGGCGCCCTGGCCGGCCTGGCGCTCGTCTGCGCCCACGCCCTGTTCAAGTCGACGCTCTTCCTCTCGGTGGGCGCCATCGACCACGCCACGGGCACGCGCGACCTGCGCCAGCTCTCGGGCGTCCCGCGGCGCCTGCCCGTCGTCACCGCCGCCGCGCTCCTGGCGGCGGCGTCGATGGCCGGCGTCACGCCGCTGGCCGGCTTCGCCGCCAAGGAGTCCGCCTTCGACGCCCTGCTGCACCGGCCGGAGGGATGGGCGACGGCGGCGCTCGTCGTCGTCGTGCTCGGCTCGGGCCTCACGGCCGGCTACACGATCCGCTTCTGCTGGGGCGCCTTCGCCGCCAAGGGGCTCGAGCCCTCGCCGGCGCACGGCGTCGGGCTCGGCCTGAACGCGGTGCCGGCGGCCCTCGCCCTCGGCGGCCTCGCCGTCGGCCTGGCCACCGGCCCGTGGGAGGCGCTGCTCGCGCCCTACGCCGAGAGCGCCGGCGGCGAGCCCGAGGTGCACCTGCAGGCCTGGTACGGCCTGTCGCCGGCCTTCGGGCTCAGCGTCGCGTCGCTGGCCCTCGGCGCCGCCCTGTTCGCCGCCCGCCGCGCGGTCCTGCGGGTGCAGGCGGCCGCGCCCGTCCTCGTCGACACCGAGCGGGGCTACGCGCGCCTCGTGCGCCTCACCGAGCGCCTGGCCGTCGAGGCCACGGGCGCCACGCAGCGCGGCTCGCTGCCCGCCTACCTGGCGATCATCTTCACGGTGCTCGTCGTCGGGCCCGGCCTCGCCGCGGCCCTCTCGGGCGCGTGGGACGTGCGCGTGCGCTGGTGGGACACCCCCGCGCAGCTCGCCGTCGCCGTCGTCGTCGCCGCGGCGGCGGTCGCGACGACGCGCTCGCGGCGGCGGCTCAAGGCGGCCGTGCTGCTCGGCGTCACCGGGTACGGGACGGCGCTGCTCTTCGCCCTCCACGGCGCGCCGGACCTGGCGCTCACCCAGGTCCTCGTCGAGACGGTGAGCCTCGTCGTCTTCGTCCTCGTGCTGCGCCGCCTGCCCCCGTACTTCTCCGACCGGCCGCTGCGGCGCAGCCGCTTCCTGCGCGCCGGGCTCGCGGTGGCCGTGGGCGCCGCGGTGAGCGCGCTCGGCGTCGTCGCGGCGGGCGCCCGCACCGCCGTCCCCGTCTCCGAGCCGTTCGCCGACCTGGCCTACGACGAGGGTGGCGGCCGCAACGTCGTCAACGTCATCCTCGTCGACATCCGCGCGTGGGACACCGTCGGCGAGCTGTCGGTGCTGCTCGTGGCCGCCACCGGCGTCGCGAGCCTCGTCTTCCTCGGCCGCCGCTTCGGCCACCTCGACGTGGAGGAGGGGCGCGAGGCCGCCGTCGTGCCCGCCGCCTCCTTCCCCTCCGCCCGGGCCGCCCGCGCGGCCGCGCCGCTCACCTCGCCGCTCGGCGCCGGGCCGGGCGACGGCGCGGGGGAGGGCGCCGGGGGGGAGGCCCAGCCGCCGGACGCGGCCGTCCCGGACGCCCGCGAGGAGGCGGCGCCGCGCAGCTGGACGCGCACGGCGCCGTCCCTGCCCGCGGAGCGGCGCTCGGTCATCTTCGAGACGGTCACGCGGCTGACCTTCCACACCGTCGTGCTCTTCTCGCTCTACCTGCTCTTCGCCGGCCACAACCAGCCCGGCGGCGGCTTCGCGGGAGGGCTCGTGGCGGGCCTCGCGCTCATGGTCCGCTACCTGTCCGGGGGGCGGCGCGAGCTCGACCGCGCGGCGCCCGTGCCCGCGGGCCTCCTCCTCGGCTCGGGCCTCTTCCTGTCCGCCGGCGTCGGCCTGGCCGCGGCGCTGCTCGGGTACACGCCGCTGCAGAGCGCGGTGCGCGACCTCGAGGTGCCCGTGCTCGGCGAGGTGCACCTCGTCACCGCCCTGTTCTTCGACCTGGGGGTCTACCTGCTCGTCATCGGCCTCGTCCTTGACGTCCTGCGCAGCCTCGGCGGCGGCGTCGACGCCCACATCGAGGCGGACGCCGCGGAGGGCCGGGCGACAGCCGCGCTGTCGGTCTCCGGCCCGCTCGCCGGGTCCGGCGTCGCCCCCGGGC
>NZ_JABEMA010000324.1 GCF_013004605.1 Pseudokineococcus marinus | reverse complement strand
GACGGCGCGGTCGCCGCCGCGGTCCGGGACGCCACAGGCGGCGGCGCTGCGGTCGCCGTCGAGGCGCTCGGCTCGGAAGCCACGCTCGCGCAGGGCCTCTGGTCGCTGAGGCGACGCGGCCGGCTCGTGCAGGTCGGCCTCCTGCCGCCCGGGCCCGACGGCGCGGGCCGCCCGCGCGTCGCCCTCGAGCGGGCCATCAGCCACGAGCTGGACCTCCTCGGCAGCCACGGCATGGCCGCGGCCGACTACCCGGGCCTCCTCGCGCTCGTCGCCTCGGGCGCCCTCGACCCGGGCGCGCTCGTCGGCGAGGTGCTGCCCCTGGCCGACGCCGGACGAGCGCTCGTCGAGCTGCCCCGCCGCACCGCGGCGGGCGTCGTCGTCGTCGAGCCCTGGCGCTGACGGGGCCGCCGGAGCCGTCCACGGGCGCGACCGTGCACGGTCACGCTCGTGGACGGCTCAGCCCGAGGCCTCCTCGACGGCCTCCTGACCGTTGACCGGCTCGACCGGCGGCGCCGGGTCCTGCTCGGACCTCGCGCCGGCCACGAGCTCCACGAGGTCCTCGCCGTCGACCCACCGCGTCGGCACGGGCGCCCGCGCCGCCCGGCGCACGAGCCGGTCGGCGGGGAGCGGCGACGGCGAGGCGACGACGACGGCGTTGGCGTAGCGACGGCCCCGGAGCAGGCCCGTCTCCGCGAGGACGCCCACGTGCTCGAAGACCTCCGCCACCGTGGCGACCTCGCGGCGCAGCTTCTTCAGCGGCGGCCGGTCGGCCACGTTGGCGAGGTAGGTGCCGTCCGGGCGCAGCACCCGGGCGACGTCCCGGGTGAACTCGAGGGTCCGCACGTGCCGGGGCGTCGTGTCCCCGGCGAAGACGTCGCGGACGACGGCGTCGGCGCTCGCGTCGCGGCGGGTCGCCAGGCGCTCCCGGGCGTCGCCGACCTGCAGGCGCAGGGCGGGGGAGCGCGGCAGGTCGAACCACTCGCGGACCAGGCGGGCGAGGTCCTCGTCGACCTCGACGGCGACCTGGCGCGAGCCCGGGCGCGTCGCGTCCACGTAGCGGGCGAGGGCGCACCCGGCGGCGCCGAGGTGGACGACCTCCAGCGGCCCCCCGGCCGGCTCGCGCTCGTCGAGGACGTCGGCCATCCACCGCAGGTACTCGAACTCGAGGACCGTCGGGTCGCCCGTGTGGACCGAGGAGCTGGCGACGCCGTTGACGAACACGGTCCAGGCCTGCTCGTCGCTCCCGCTGCGCGCCAGCTCGACGACGCCGCTCGCCGTGGACCACGTGCCGGGCTGCGGCTGGGGGCGGGAGCCGCGGTCGGCGGAGGCGCGGGAGGGGCGGTGGCGGTCGGGCACCGGCCCACCCTGGCCGAGGCGACGACGGCGCGCGCGGGAGGGCCCTCACCGCCGTGCCAGCGTCGGGCGAGCGCCGCGGACGGCGGGCCGGGGGACGGCGGGCCGGGGACGGCGGGCCGGGGACGACGGTCTGGGGAAAGCCGGGGACAGCCCGTCGGACGCCCCCTAGCGTCGCTCCGTGACCACCCCCGCCGCCGCGAGCGACCCGCAGGACGGCCGCGCCGAGCCCCCGCGCGCCGACCTGTCCCCCGAGGAGCGCGCGGAGGTGCGGTCGCTGGCCCGCGCCCTCGACCGGCTCGCCGACTGGGCGGGTGCTCAGGCGCAGCAGGCGCGCAGGAGCCCCGTCACCGAGCGGCTGCAGGCGCACGTGCCGGCGGAGGGGCGCGCCCGCTCGGTCGTCACGCGCCAGCTGCCGGTCTTCCAGCACGTCAACGTGCAGGTCGCGCTCGACGCCTGGTGCGCCGAGGCCGGGCGCGAGGTCGCCGTCGAGGGCGTGGCGATGCCGCCGCACTACGGCGGCGTGGTGCTGCACCAGCTGCTGCACGGCGAGGACCTGCCGCCGCTGCGGCTGGCCGCGCCCGACCTCGTCGACCTGCCCTCCGGTCCCGGCGGGCGCACCCGCGCGTGCTGGCGCAGCGCGCTGCTGCTCGTCTCGGACGCCCGCGGGCGGTGGGTGCTGCGCGTGCGCGGCCCGGAGCAGCACGAGCCGCCGTCGCTGCAGCTCGAGGTCGGCGGCCTCGAGACCGCCGACGCGCAGGCGGTCCTCGACGAGGTCGAGGCGCTGCGCTCCCGCCTGGACGTCTACCGCGGGCAGGTCGTCGAGCTCGCCCCCGGCGACATGGGCGGCGCGGAGCTGCGCTTCGCCGACCTGCCGCCGACGCGGCGCGAGGACGTCGTCCTGCCCGAGGAGGTCCTCCGGCGCGTCGAGCGCCACAGCATCGAGGTGGCGCGCCACCGCACCGCGCTGCGGGAGGCGGGCCAGCACCTCAAGCGGGGCCTGCTCCTCCACGGCCCGCCCGGCACGGGCAAGACGCACACCACGCGGTACGTTGTCCAGCACGTGCCCGGCGCCACCGTCCTGCTGCTCGCCGGTCGGGCGCTGGGACTCGTCGGCGAGGTGTCCGCACTGGCGCGCTCGCTCGCGCCGTCCGTCGTCGTGCTCGAGGACGTGGACCTCGTCGCGGAGGACCGCGGGTTCGGCTCGGGCGCCAGCCCGGTGCTCTTCGAGCTCCTCGACGCCATGGACGGGGCGGCGTCCGACGCCGACCTGCTCTTCCTGCTCACGACGAACCGCGCCGACCTCCTGGAGCCCGCGCTGGCCGCCCGGCCGGGCCGCGTCGACGTGGCCGTCGAGATCGGCCTGCCGGACGCGGACGGACGGCGCCGGCTGCTGGAGCTCTACGCCGCCGGGGTGCCGACGGCTCTCACGGAGGAGGACCTCACGGCTGCCGTCGACCGGACGGAGGGGGTCACCGCCTCCTTCGTCAAGGAGCTGCTGCGGCGGGCGGTGCTCGAGTCGCTCGAGGACGCGCCGGGCGCTCTGCGCGAGGTCCGCGGGCAGCACCTGGAGCGCGCCCTGGACGACCTGCTCGACAGCACCCAGTCGGTGACGCGGGCCCTGCTCGGCGTCCCCGCGGACCAGAGCGGGCCGCCGCTCGTCGAGCCCGTCGGGGAGGAGGGGGAGTCCTTCGGGTGGGTCGCCGGCCCGGGGGTCGTGCCGCACCGGTACGTCGACCGCCTCGGCGACGACTGACCACGGCACAGCACCGGCACGCTCGCTCCGGCTCGTCACCCGTCGTCGGGACGGCGCCGCAGCGCCTTCGTCCGTCCGCGCGCCGTCTTGGCGTCGGTGCGGCGGGCGCGCGCCCGCCGCGAGGGCGCCGTCGCCCGCCGCGACGCG
>NZ_JABEMA010000323.1 GCF_013004605.1 Pseudokineococcus marinus | reverse complement strand
CACGGCCGGCGCCCTCGCGGACGTGCTGCCCGCCGCGGCCGCGGCCCTGGGGGCGCCCCAGCGCCCCGTGCCGGTCGAGCTGCCCGAGGCCCCGCGCGTCTGCGTGCTGCTCGTGGACGGTCTCGGCGACCGGCTCCTCCAGGCCGCCGGCCGCTCCGCCGGGTGGCTCGGCGAGCTGCGCTCCGGCGGGGCGCACGTCCTGCGCGCCGGGCACCCCTCCACGACGGCGACGTCGATGGGCTCCTTCGGGACGGGGCTGCTGCCCGGGGCCCACGGCCTCGTCGGGTACGAGGTGCTCGACCCCGGCCGCGGGGTCCTGCTCAACGAGCTCGCCTGGGACCCGGCCGTGGACCCGCGGGAGTGGCAGCCGGCGCCGACGGTGTTCGAGCACCTCGGCGGGGCCGGCGTCGCGTGCGTGCAGGTGGGCCCGCCGCACTTCGCCGGCAGCGGGCTCACCGAGGCGGCCCTGAGGGGGCCGCGCTACGTGGCCGCCCGCTCGCTGCAGGACCGGGTGGACGCCGCGGCCTCCGCGATCCGCAGCGCTCCTCGGGCCCTCGTCTACGTCTACTGGGGCGACCTCGACAAGACGGGCCACGAGTCCGGGTGGCGCAGCGAGGCGTGGGAGCGCGAGCTCGCGGAGGTCGACCTCGCGGTGCGCCAGCTCGCGCGCCGTCTCCCCGCCGACGCGCTGCTCCTCGTGACGGCCGACCACGGGATGGTCGACGTCCCCCTCGGCGCCCGCCTCGACCTCGCCGAGGACGCCGACCTCGCCCGCGGGGTGCCCCTGTCCGGCGGGGAGCCCCGGGCACCGATGCTCTACTGCGCGCCCGGCGAGGCGGAGGCCGTCCTCGCCCGCTGGCGCGAGCGGCTCGGCCCGGGCGCCCGGGTGCTCGCGCGTGACGAGGCCGTCGCCGCCGGTTGGTTCGGCCCTGTCGCCCCGCACGTCCTCCCGCGCATCGGCGACGTCGTCGTCTCCTGCGCGCCGGGCACCTCGGTGCACGACTCGCGGACCCAGCGCCCCCAGCTCAAGGGGCTGGTCGGGATGCACGGCGGGCGCACGGACGACGAGACGCACGTGCCGCTGCTCGTCGCCGGCCCACGGGCCGGCACCGGCTGAGGCCGGCACCGGCGCGGGTGACGGGGAGGTGCTCCTCCGGCGACGTACGGTCGACGGCATGGTGGACAGCGACGTCGAGACGGGTCCGCCTGCGCGCGGCGCCGTGCGGACGCAGCGGCTCGTCGGATGGCTGGCCCTGGTGCTCGCCGTCCTCGCCGTCGCCGGGGTGCTCGTGAGCTGGCTGCGCCTCCAGCTGCCGGACGACGCGCGGCCCGTCGTGCGCTTCGCCCTCGACCAGCTGACCCGTCTGCTCTACGTCGACGCCGAGGCCAACGCCTGGGCCTGGGCGTCGTCGACGGTGCTGGCGCTCCTGGCCGCAGCCCTCGCCGTGTCGGCCGCCGCGCACCGGGGGGCAGGGCTCCGCTGGCGGTCGCTGGTGGTCCTGGGCGCGGTGGCGCTGCTGCTCTCGGCGGACGAAGCAGCGATGCTCCACGAGACCCTCAACGAGGTGGGCGTCCGGGTCACCGACGTCCTCGGCCCCTTCAACGCGTGGCTGCTGCCCGGCGTCGTCGTCGTGCTCGCGGCCGGCGTCGCGCTGCTGCGGGTGGCCCGGGGCCTCGACCCGTGGCTGCGTCGGCGGCTCGTCGTCGCTGGTGCCGTCTTCCTCGCCGGAGCGATCGGCATGGAGGCCGTCGGCGCGGCCTTCGCGCTCACGGACGACGCCGCCAACCCCTGGGAGTCCGGCACCTACCACGTGCTGGTGGGCGTCGAGGAGGGTCTCGAGGCGGCGGGGGCGCTGATCGCCCTGCGGGCCGTCCTGGCGACCGTCGAGGTGCGGGTCGCCCACGGCGGCGTCCACGTGACGCCCCGTGGACGAGTGCTCCGGGAGGGTGCCGACGACGGCGAGGCCGTGCGCTCGTCCGAGGAGGACTTGGCACGGGGTCGACATGACCGCTGAGCGGCCCGATCCCTGACGATGCTGGTCGGGACGCGCTCGTGACGCGTCGTCGTCGGGAGCTCGTGGGCCCTCGCCCCTGAGCTCTGGCCCGGCGCAGGCGCGGAACGGCAGCACGGGGAGCGTCCGCAGGAGGGGCTGTGGCGACCGGCGGATCAGAAGGGCGGTGGTCCTTCGCCCCAGCCGCCGTGGTCGGTGCCGTCGGGGTCGTCGAGCGGGCGACGCGCTCCCCGGGCCATCGGCACGACGTCGGCCGGTGACGTGCGGACCGGCGTCGGCCGGTGGGGGTGGGCGTCGTCGTCATCACGCCGCGACCGCCTCGGGCAGGATGGACGTCCGTGGCCGAGCTCGTCTTCTTCTCCGGGACCATGGACTGCGGCAAGTCGACGCTGGCGCTGCAGATGGACCACAACCACGCCGCCCGTGGTCGTGGTGGCCTCGTCTTCACCCGCGACGACCGCGCCGGGGAGGCCGTGGTCTCGAGCCGCCTCGGTCTGCGCCGCCGCGCCGTCGAGGTCGCCGACGGGACCGACCTGTGGGCCGAGGTGGGCCGTCGCCGGACGGCGGGGGAGCGCGTCGACTACCTCGTGTGCGACGAGGCGCAGTTCTACTCCGCGGCGCAGGTCGAGCAGCTGGCTCGCGTCGTCGACGAGCTGGACGTGGACGTCTTCGCCTTCGGCATCACCACCGACTTCCGCACGCGCCTGTTCCCCGGCTCTCAGCGGCTGCTCGAGCTGGCCGACCGCGTGCAGGTGCTCCAGGTCGAGGCCCTGTGCTGGTGCGGCGCCCGCGCCACCCACAACGCCCGCACCGTCGGGGGCGCGATGGTCGTCGAGGGCGAGCAGGTCGTCGTCGGGGACGTCGGCGCCGACGCCCAGGGCGGCGACGTCGGCTACGAGGTGCTGTGCCGGCGCCACCACCGGCAGGGCCGCACGGCCGCGGCCGCCCGCGCCGCCGCCCTGTCCCCGGACGTGCTGCCCTTCGGCTGAGCCCGGCGCACGGCTCCCGGGAGCGGTCAGTCCTTGCGCTGACCGAAGACGATGTCGTCCCAGCTCGGCACGCTCGGTCGCGCGCCGCGCTTGGACGGGCGCGGCCGGGGCCGCTGGGCGTCGTCCGCGGGTGCGCCGCCCTCCTCGTCGGCGCCCGCGGCAGGGGATCGCGGCGGCTCGGGGAGCAGCTCCTCCTGGCCGGGCACGCCCTCGTCCTCCGCGGGGCGGGCTCCGCCACGGCGCCGACGACGGCGCGGGGCCGGGGA
>NZ_JABEMA010000322.1 GCF_013004605.1 Pseudokineococcus marinus | reverse complement strand
CTCGCCGCGCCGCAGGGCCCGGGAGAGCACCGCGGCGCGGGCGCGCCCGTCGGGGTCCAGACGGGCGTTGCGGCTCGAGCGGGCCAGGCCGTCGTCCTCCCGCGCCGTCGGCGCGGCCACGACCTCGACGTCGAAGGACAGGTCGGCGACCATCCGCCGCACGAGGAGCAGCTGCTGGGCGTCCTTCTGCCCGAAGAGCACGACGTCGGGCCGGGTGAGGTGCAGGAGCTTGGTGACGACGGTGAGCACGCCGTCGAAGTGCCCCGGCCGGCTCGCGCCCTCGAGGACCTCCCCGAGCGGCCCGGCGGCGACGCGCACCTGCGGCGGCCCGCCGGGGTAGACCTCCTCCACCGGGGGGGCGAAGACGACGTCGACGCCCTCGCGGCCCAGCAGCGCCAGGTCCCCCTCGAGGTCGCGCGGGTAGGACTCGAGGTCCAGCGCCTCGCCGAACTGCAGCGGGTTGACGAAGACGGTCGCCACCACCGAACGGCCGCGCCCGCGCGCGGCGCGCACGAGGCCGGCGTGCCCCTCGTGGAGCGCCCCCATCGTCATGACGACGGCCACGGGGCCCTCCAGCGCGGCCCGGGCGCGTGCCAGCTCGGCGCGGGTGCGCACGAGCAGCGGCCGCCCCCCGGACCGGGCGGTCGGGTCGGCCTGGTCGTCCGCGGCCTGCTGGGCCGTCGCGGTGGCGTCGGGACCGGTGCTGGGCATGGCGCCCGGAACGACCCCAGCACCCCCGCTCTTCCCCCCGCCCTCTCCCAGGCCCTCCTCGGGAGCGCTCTCCCCCGAGCCGCTCACGCCCGCGGCGGCGGGTCGGCCAGCAGCTCGAGGACGCGCGCGGCGTCCTCCGCGGCCAGCCGCCCGCGCGCGAGCGCGCGCAGCGCCGTCGCCCGCGCCATGGCGCGGTGGGCGTCGGGGACCTCGGTCGAGCCCGAGCGGGCCGCGTGCTCGGCGAGGGCGGCGCGGTGCGCGGCGAGGGTGCCGGCGTCGGCCCGGGCGACGGGCCCGGTGAGCGCGTCGTCGCCCGCGCGCACGGCGCCGTCGAGGCTCGCGTGCAGCAGGGGGCCGAGCACCCGCGCGGGCTCGTCCACGCCGGCGGCGGCGAGCAGCTCGCGGGCCTGGGCCACGAGCGTCACCAGGTGGTTCGCGCCGTGCGAGAGGGCGGCGTGGTACAGCGGCCGGTCGGCCTCGGCGACGACCACCGGGTCGCCGCCCATCTCGACGACGAGCGCCTGCGCGACGGGCAGCACGGGCCCCGGGGCGGTGACGGCGAAGCTGCAGTCGACGAGACGGGCGAGGTCGAGCGAGGTGCCCGTGAAGGTCATGGCCGGGTGCACGGCGAGCGGGATGGCCCCCGCGGCGCGCGCCGGGGCGAGGACCTCGACGCCGTAGCGGCCGGCGGTGTGGACGACGAGCTGGCCCGCCTGCCAGCCGCCGGTGGCCGCGACGCCGGCGACCAGGTCGGCGAGGGCGTCGTCGGGCACGGCGAGCAGCACGAGCTCGGCCCGGCGCACGACCTCCGGCACCTCGAGCAGGGGCACGCCCGGCAGGAGGGCGCCGACGCGCTCGCGGGTGCGCTCGGAGACCCCGCTGGCGCCGACGACGGCGTGGCCGGCGGCGCGCAGCGAGGCGCCGAGGACGGCGCCGACCCGCCCGCCGCTGACGACGCCCACGCCCAGCCGGCCCGGGCGCGAGGCGGGGTCGGCTCCCCCGGCCGGAGCCGGCCTCCCGACGGCCGGGCCACCGGGCGACGGATCACCGGGGAGGGGGGCTCCGGGGGACGGCTCGACCACGCGGCGGATCCTCGCACGCGCCGGAGGGGCGTCCCCGGGGTCGGCAGGGTCGACGCCTACTGTCGCCGCGTGGGCAGGCACGAGCGGGTGGCGGCGCTGGCCGGCGAGGACCTCGCGGGGCTCGAGGTCGCCGACCTCGGCTGCGGGCCGGGGCGCACGGTGCGCGCGCTGCTGGCCGCGGGGCCGCGCCGCGTGCACGCCCTGGACCGCACCTCGGGCCTCGACGACGACGTGCTCGCCGACGCGCGGGTGCGCAGCCGGCTGGCCGACCTCGACGAGGGCGTCCCCCTGGCGGACGGCAGCCTCGACGCCGCCGTGTCCCTCAACGTCGTCGAGCACCTCGCCTCCCCCGTCGACCACCTCGTCGACTGCCACCGCGCCCTGGCGCCGGGCGGCCGGCTCGTGCTCGCGCACAGCGACTGGGACACCGCCCTCTTCACGAGCTCCGACGACGGCCTCACCCGCGCCCTCGTCGACCGCTTCGTCGCCGCGGCCCACGGGCCGGCGCCGCGCTCGGACGGCTTCATGGGGCGCAAGCTGCTCGGGCTCTCGGACGCCTCCGGCGCGTGCGGCGCGCCGTGGGAGGTGGAGGGCGTGGAGGTCTGGGCCGACGGGCACCGGCGCTTCGACGACGGCTCGGTGGCCTGGAAGGTGGCCACCGCCGTGCTGGCGGCCGCGGGCGACGAGCCCGCGCTCGCGGCGCGGGCCGCGGGCTGGGTGGAGGACCTGCGCGCCCTCGCGGACGCCGGCCAGTTCCTCTTCGCCGTCACCGACGTCGCGGTGGTCCTGCGCCGGGCCTGAGGCGGCGGCCCCCCGGGCCTCCCCGGGCGGGGGCTACTCGTGGACGCGGCCCTCGACGTCGTCGTCCTCCTCCTCGGGCGAGCGCCGGCCGGTGCGGCCGAGCACCAGCTGCTCGAGGCGGTTGAGGCACTCGCGCTGCCGCGGCCCGAGGAGGAGGGCGCGCAGCGGCTGGGGCACGAGGAGCATGACCCCCGTGATGACGTCCTCCCACATGACGACGCGCGTGCCGCCGTCGGGCGCCTCCTCGAGGCGGATGTCGATGCGGGCCTGGCCCCACGGCCAGCCGCGCGCGGTGAGCACGAGCCTGTCGGGCAGGTCCGAGGCCAGGACGGTCGTGTGGTCGTCCAGGTGCAGCGGCCAGGGTCCCGTGGAGTGGTGCAGGCGCTGGCCCTCGGCCGGCCAGCGGGCCTCGACCGCGCGGATGCGCGTCGCGCCGACGACCCAGAGGCCGTAGAGCCACCCGTCGGACAGCACGTCGACGACGTCCTCGCGCGGGCAGGGCATGGTGCGCTCCACGGTGGTCACGGCGCATCCTCCCGCCCCGGGGCGGCCGGGCGCGCGACGACGTCGGGCCCGGGCTCCTCCGCGGGGGACGCCGCGGTGCCCTCGGCGGCCGGCCCGGCCCCCTCCGGCGTCCCGCCCGTGGCGCCCGCCGCGCCGCG
>NZ_JABEMA010000321.1 GCF_013004605.1 Pseudokineococcus marinus | reverse complement strand
GGGCTCGTGCTCACGGGCACGAGTGTGCCCGGCGCCCGGCGGGGACCGTCGCCCGCCCGCTCTAGGCTCGCCGCATGGACGCCCGCACGACCGCTCCCGGCCCCTCCGGCCCCCTGCTGCTGCTCGACGCGGCGTCGATGTACTTCCGCGCCTACCACGGCATCCCCGACTCGGTGGCGGCCCCCGACGGCACGCCCGTCAACGCCCTGCGCGGCTTCCTCGACATGACCGCCCGCCTCGTCGCCGACCGCCGCCCCGGCGGCCTCGTGGCGTGCTGGGACGACGACTGGCGGCCGCAGTGGCGCGTCGACGCCGTCCCCTCCTACAAGGCGCACCGGGTGGCGGCGGACGGCGGGGAGGACGCCCCGCGGACGCTGGGCCCGCAGGTGCCCGTCATCGCCGAGGCCCTCGCCGCCGTCGGCGTCCCGCGCGTCGGGGCGCCGGGCTGCGAGGCGGACGACGTCATCGGCACCCTGGCGACGCGGGCGGTCGCCGCGGGGCGGGCGGTGGAGGTGGTCACGGGCGACCGCGACCTCTTCCAGCTCGCCGGTCGGGCGGGTGCGCCCTCCGACGGGGACGGGGGCGGTGACGTCCTCGTCCTCTACACCTCCCGGGGCATCCGCGACCTCGAGCTCGTCGACGGCCCGCGCCTGCGGGAGCGCTACGGCGTCGCCGACGGCGACCGCTACGCCGACCTGGCCGTCCTGCGCGGCGACGCCAGCGACGGGCTGCCGGGGGTCCCGGGCGTCGGGGAGAAGACGGCGGCGACGCTGCTGGAGCGCTTCGGGGACCTCGACGGCGTCCGGGCGGCCGTCCGCGACCGCGACCCCTCCCTGCGCCCGGCGCAGCTGGCGCGCCTGGCCGAGGCCGCCGACTACCTCGACGCCGCGCCCGCCGTCGTGCGGGTGCTGCGCGACGCCGACCTGCCCGAGCACGACGACGCCCTGCCCGCCGAGGTGGCCGACCCGGCGGCGGTCACCGCGCTCGCCCGGCGCTACGGCGTCGCCTCGAGCCTGCGCCGCCTGCTCGTGGCCCTCGGCCTGCCGACCGACGCCGTGCGCGACGAGGTCGTCGGGCGCCGCTGAGGGGCGCTCGGCGGGCGCCCTCCCCGGGACGGGCGCCCCGGACCGTGCCCCGCGGGCTCAGGCCACGACGGAGTAGGCGACGACCCCGCGGCGGACCCGGTCGACGGCGTCCAGCGCCGCCCGGCGCAGGTCCCCGTCGTCCCCGGCGGCGCCCGCCACCTGGTCGAGCAGGTCGACCGTCTGCTTGCACCAGCGGACGAAGTCGCCGGCGCCCAGCTCCATCCCGGCGGCCTCCTCGAGGACGGCCGACAGCGTCGCGCCCTGCGCCCAGCGGTGCATCGGCAGCGCGAGGCCGACGTCGGGCGCCGACGTCGGCGCGAGGCCGTGGGCGCGCTCGCGGTCCTCGAGGTCGGACCACAGGCCGACGACCTGCGCCAGCGCACGGCCGACGGCGCCGGGGGGCGTGCGGGGGCCGGTGCCGACCTCCTCGCGGCGCGCCTCGAAGACGAGCGCGGAGGCGACGGCCGCGAGCCCGGCGCCGTCGAGGCCCGCGAGCACGCCCTCGCGCAGGCACTGCGCGACGAGGAGGTCCTTCTCGGCGTAAACCCGCTTGAGGCGGCGCCCGGCGTCGGTGACCTGCACCTCGTCGGCCTCGCCCCCCGGGAGCCGGTCGGCGGCGCGGCTCCCGTCGGGCTGGGGCTCCTCCTCCTCGCGCGGCACCGGCTGCAGGTAGCCGAGCTCGAGGAGCAGGTCGCAGACCTTGTCGAAGGTGCGGGCGATGCCGCTCGTGCGGCCCTCGATGCGCCGCACGAGCCCGTCGGTCTCGCCGCGCAGGCGCGACCAGCGCTCGGCCCACCGGGCGTGCTGCTCGCGGTCGGGGCAGCCGTGGCAGGGGTGCTGGCGCAGCCGGCGCCGCAGCCCGTCGAGCGTCTCCTGGACGGCCTCGTCCCGGCCCCGGCCTCCGCCCGACCGGCCCCCGGACCGGCCGCCCGACCGGCCCCCGCCGCGGACCTCGTCGCGCGCGGCGTGCCGGGCGTCGGCGAGCGCCGAGCGCATCGACCCCGCGAGGTCGCGCCGCGCCCCGGCGTCGCGGGCGTTGAAGTCGTGGCGCACGCGCACCCGCGCGAGCACCTCGACGGCGCCCGGCACCTCGTGCAGGGACAGGCGGCGCACCTCGCGCTCCTCGGTGAGGACCGTGGGGCGCGGCCCCTCGAGGCCGCCGGCGGTGCCGGGGTCGAGCACGACCGCCGTCCCGGCGCGGCGGCCGGCGGGCACGCGCACGACGTCGCCGACGCTCAGGCCCTCCAGGGAGTCGAGCACCTCGGCGCGGCGGCGGCGGGACGCCTCCCGGCTGCCCTCCTTCTCGAGCTCGCCGACGCGGCGCCGCAGCGCCGCGTACTCGGCGAAGTCGCCGAGGTGGCACTGCATCGCCTCGGCGTAGCCGTCGAGCGCCTCCTCCTGGCTGCGCGCGCGCCGGGCCAGGCCCACGACGGCGCGGTCGGCCTGGAACTGGGCGAAGGACGTCTCGAGCACCTCGCGGGCCCGGGCCCGGCCCACGGTGTCGACGAGGTTGACCGCCATGTTCGACGTCGGCCGGAAGCTCGAGCGCAGCGGGTACAGCCGCCGGCTGGCGAGACCGGCGACGGCCTCCGGGTCCAGACCCGGCTGCCAGAGGACGACGGCGTGGCCCTCGACGTCGATGCCCCGGCGACCGGCGCGGCCGGTGAGCTGGGTGTACTCCCCCGGCGTGATGTCGGCGTGGGACTCGCCGTTGTACTTGACGAGCTTCTCGAGGACGACCGAGCGCGCCGGCATGTTGATGCCGAGCGCGAGGGTTTCCGTCGCGAAGACGGCCTTGACGAGCCCGCGGCTGAAGAGGTCCTCGACGACCTCCTTGAAGCGGGGCAGCAGGCCCGCGTGGTGGGCGGCGACGCCGCGGCTCAGCCCCTCGAGCCAGTCCCAGTAGCCGAGCACGGCGAGGTCGGTGTCGGGGATGTCGGCGCACGCGGCCTCGACGACGCGGCGCACCTCCTGGCGCTCCTCGGGCGTCGTCAGCCGGAGCCCGGCCGCGAGGCACTGGCGCACGGCGGCGTCGCACCCGGCGCGGCTGAAGACGAAGGTGATGGCGGGCAGCAGGTCCGCGTCGTCGAGGGCGGCGACGACGTGCGCCCGGCTCGGGGCGCGCTGGGAGGACGGCGGCGCGGCCTGGCCCCGGGGCCGGTGCGGGGGGTACCCGCCGCGACG
>NZ_JABEMA010000320.1 GCF_013004605.1 Pseudokineococcus marinus | reverse complement strand
CGGCCGGCCCCGCCCCGGCGTCGTCGCCCCCGCCCTCGTCGGCTGGGGCGTCCTCCTCGTCGGAGGGCCCCTCCGGCACGGCGCCCTCGTCCGCGCCGAGGACGACGGCGCCCACCGGGGCGGCGACCTGCGGCGTCGCGCCGACGGCGTCGGGCCGGGTGCGCCGCGCGACCTCCAGCGTGCTCAGCGGCCCGAGGACGCGCAGGAGGTCGGCGACGTCCTCGGCGCCGCGCGCCCCGCGCTCGGGCAGCAGGCGCTGCAGCTCGGCGTGGGTGCGCAGCACCGCCTCGGGGTCGAGGAGGTCGGCGAGCGAGGCACCCTCGCCGCGGCCGAGGAGCTCGGCGAGCAGGCCCGGGTCCAGGGACAGGGCGGCGGCGCGGCGCTCGGCGAGCGGGGAGTCGCCCTCGTAGAGGAACTGGGCGACGTAGCCGAACATGAGGCTGCGGGCGAAGGGGGACGGCTGCTGCGTCGTCACCTCGACGACGCGCACGCTGCGCGAGCGCAGCTCGCGCAGCAGCTGCTCGAGCGCCGGGACGTCGAAGACGTCCTGGAGGCACTCGCGGACCGTCTCGAGCACGATCGGGAAGGACGGGTAGCGGCTCGCGACCTCGAGCAGCTGGGCGGCGCGCTGGCGCTGCTGCCACAGCGGCTGGCGCCGGTCGGGGCTGCGCCGGGGCAGCAGGAGCGCCCGGCCGGCGCACTCGCGGAAGCGGGCGGCGAAGAGCGCCGAGCCGCCGAGCTCGTCGGTGACGACGCCGGCCACGTCGTCGGGCTCCATGAGCAGGACGTCGGCCAGGTCGGGCAGCCCCGCCCCGCCGCCCTCGTCGTCGTCCCCGCCACCGAGCCCGCCGCCCAGCCCTCCGCCGTCGTAGCCGACGTCGGGCAGTCGCAGGACGAGGCCGTCGTCGGCGGGCATCGCCTGCACGTCGACGCCGAAGCGCTCGCGCATCCGGGCCGCCACCGCGAGCGCCCACGGGGCGTGCAGCTGCTGGCCGAAGGGGGAGTGGACGACGACGCGCCAGTCGCCGAGCTCGTCGCGGAAGCGCTCGACGACGAGGGTGCGGTCGTCGGGCAGGTGCCCGGTGGCCTCCTGCTGCTCGCGCAGGTAGCCGAGGAGGTTGTCGACGGCCCACGCGTCGAGGCCGGCGGCGCGGGCGCGGCCGCGGGCGACGTCGCCGTCCCAGCCGCCGGGCGCCGCGGCCAGCTCGCGGACGAAGGCGCCGAGCGCCCGGCCGAGCTCGGCGGGGCGGCCCAGGGCGTCGCCGTGCCAGAAGGGCAGCTTGCCGGGCTGGCCGGGCGCCGGGGTGACGAGGACCTGGTCCCGGGTGATGTCCTCGATGCGCCACGTCGAGGCGCCGAGCGTGAAGACGTCACCGACGCGCGACTCGTAGACCATCTCCTCGTCGAGCTCGCCCACGCGCCGTCCGGGGCCCTCGCCCGAGGCGAGGAAGACCCCGTAGAGCCCGCGGTCGGGGATGGTGCCGCCGCTCGTCACGGCGAGGCGCTGGGCCCCGGGCCGGCCGCTGAGGACCCCGGTGACGCGGTCCCAGACCACGCGCGGGCGCAGCTCGGCGAACTCCTCGCTCGGGTAGCGGCCGGAGAGCATGTCGAGGACGGCCTCCAGCACTCCCCGGGACAGGTGCTCGAAGGACGCGGCCCGTCGCACGAGGGCCTCGAGGTCGTCGACGGACCAGTCGTCCATCGCCGTCATGGCGACGACCTGCTGTGCGAGGACGTCGAGGGGGGAGGACGGTATGCGCAGCTCCTCGATGCGCCCCTCGCGCATCCGCTCGGTGACGACGGCCGTCTGCACGAGGTCGCTGCGGAACTTGGGGAACAGGACGCCGCGGCTGACCGCGCCGACCTGGTGCCCGGCGCGCCCGACCCGCTGCAGGCCGCTGGCCACGCTGGGCGGGGACTCGACCTGGACGACGAGGTCGACGGCGCCCATGTCGATGCCGAGCTCCAGGCTCGAGGTCGCGACGACGGCGGGCAGGCGCCCGGACTTGAGGTCGTCCTCGATGAGGGCGCGCTGCTCTTTGCTCACCGAGCCGTGGTGGGCGCGGGCGAGGACGGCGGGCGCCCCCGCGGACGCGCCGGCCTGCGCCATGACCTCGGCGGGCGGCCGTCGCGGCCGCTCGGCGCGGCGGGTGCCGGACGAGGCGGCCCACTGCGGGGCGTCCTCCTCGTCGTCGCCCTCGTGGTCGTCGTCGCCCTCGTCGTCGTGCTGCCCGTCGCCCGCGCCGAAGAGGCCCGGCGCGTCGCCGGGGGAGAGCCGGCGCGGCTGGCCGTCGTCGTCGTCGCCGCCGGGGGACGCGTCGAGGTCGACGACGCCGGCCGCCTCGGCCTCGAGGCGCTCGGCCCACTCCTCGTTGAGGCGGGCCGTGAGGCGCTCGGCCAGGCGTCGGGAGTTGGCGAACACGAGGGTGGAGCGCTGCTCGCCGGCGGTCGGGGCGACGAGGTCGACGATGCGCTCCTCGACCGACGGCCAGATCGACGTCGTCCGCTGCGCGCCCGCCGCCGCACCGGTGAGGTCGTCGGTCGGCTCGCCCAGGCGGGACATGTCCTCGACGGGGACGACGACGGACAGGTCGAAGCGCTTCTCCGACGGCGGCTGCACGACGGTGACGGGCCGGCCGCCCTCCTCGCCCTGCGGCCGCGCGCCGGCGAGGAAGCGCGCCACGGCCTCGGGCGGGCGCACGGTGGCGGACAGGCCGATGCGCTGGGCGGGGCGGGGGAGCATCGCGTCGAGCCGCTCGAGCGACAGCGCCAGGTGGGCGCCGCGCTTGGTGCCGGCCACGGCGTGCACCTCGTCGAGGACCACCGTGGTGACGCCGGCGAGCGACTCGCGGGCCTTCGACGTCAGCACGAGGAAGAGCGACTCGGGCGTCGTGATGAGCACGTCCGGCGGGCGCCGCGCCTGGAGGCGCCGGTCCGCCGCGGAGGTGTCGCCCGAGCGGATGCCGACCTGGACGTCGGGCTCGGGGAGCCCGAGCCGCACCCGCTCGTGGCCGATGCCCGTGAGCGGCGCCCGCAGGTTGCGCTGGACGTCGCTGGCCAGGGCCTTGAGGGGGGAGACGTAGAGGACCCGGCAGCGCTGCGCGGCCTCGGGGACGGGCTCGCTGACGAGCCGGTCGATCGACCACAGGAAGGCCGACAGGGTCTTGCCCGAACCGGTGGGGGCGACGACGAGGGTGTGGTCGCCGCTGCTGATGGCGTCCCACGCCCCCGCCTGGGCGGCCGTGGGGGCGGCGAAGGCGCCCGTGAACCACCGGCGGGTGGCCTCGGAGAAGCGGTCGAGGACGTCGGCGCCCGGGCGGGCCCCCGCTCCCGCGCCGCCGGCGCGCGCGCCCGCC
>NZ_JABEMA010000032.1 GCF_013004605.1 Pseudokineococcus marinus | reverse complement strand
CCGGGGCGCACGTGCGCCAGCCCGAACGAGCGGACGCCCGGCGTGTCGACGACCCAGCCCTCGGGCGGCCCGCCCGCGGGGCCGGGCAGCCGCAGCGCGAGCGCGGAGGAGGACGTGTGCCGGCGCTGGCGGAGGGGGTGCTCGCCGGGCGGCGGGGCGACGTCGCCCGGGCGCTGACCCTCGTCGAGTCGCGCCGGCCCGACCACCGCGAGCGCGCCGGGGAGCTCCTCACGGCCCTGCTGCCGCGCGCCGGGGGAGCGGTGCGCCTGGGCGTCACGGGCGTGCCCGGCGTCGGGAAGTCGACCTTCGTCGAGGCGCTGGGGACACGCCTCACCGGGGCGGGGCACCGGGTGGCCGTCCTCGCCGTCGACCCGAGCTCCAGCCGCAGCGGCGGGTCGATCCTGGGCGACAAGACGCGGATGGGGCGCCTGGCCACCGACCCCGCGGCCTTCGTCCGCCCGTCCCCGACGGCGGGGACGCTCGGCGGCGTCGCCCGGGCCACGCGGGAGGCCGTCGTCGTCCTCGAGGCCGCCGGGTACGACGTCGTCGTCGTCGAGACCGTCGGCGTGGGCCAGTCCGAGGCCGTCGTCGCGCAGATGGTCGACACCTTCTGCGTGCTCGTCCTCGCCCGGACGGGCGACTCGCTGCAGGGCATCAAGAAGGGCGTGCTGGAGCTCGCCGACCTGCTCGTCGTGCACAAGGCCGACGGGCCGCACGCCGCCGACGCGCGGGCCGCGGCGTCCGAGGCGCGCTCGGCGCTGCGGCTCGTGACCCCGCCCGACGCGCTCTGGCACCCGCCCGTCTTCGAGGCCAGCTCCGTGGAGGACCGGGGCGTCGCCGAGGTGTGGGACGCCGTGCTCGCGCACCGCCGCACCCTCGAGGGCGCCGGCGAGCTGGCGCGGCGGCGCGGGCAGCAGCAGGTCGACTGGATGCGCGCCGCCGTGCGCGACGCGCTGCTCGCGCGGCTGGAGGAGCCGGCGGCGCGGGCGGACCTCGCGGCCGCCGCCGAGGACGTCCGGTCCGGTCGGGTCCCGGCCACCGAGGCGGCGCGGCGGGTCGTCGAGCGGCTCGGCTGAGACGCGGCTGCCCCCGGTGGGCGGCGCGGGAGCCACGGACGGGTGAGGGCGTGGCCGAGCGGACGGCGCAGCGCTCGTGCCGCTGCGCCCGTCGCTACTGTCGCGCCGTGCGAGGACGACGTGCGGTGGGGACGGCGCTGCCCCTCGCCTGCGCCGCGGCCCTGCTCGTCGGGTGCTCCGGCGGGTCGGGGGCCGAGGTCGTCGTCCCCGACGGCACGGTCACCGGCTCGTCCCCGGCGGTGGACCCGGCGCCCACCCCGCCGAGCGCTGCTCCCTCGCCCACCGGTGGCGACGGAGGGGCCGGGCCGAGCGCGCCCTCCGCGGTCGAGGGCGACGTCCTCGTCGTGGAGGAGACGCCGCGCACCGCACCGGACCAGCCGCCCCACGAGGCCGAGCTGCGCGTGACGACCCCGGTGAGCGGCGAGCAGGTGGCGGTCGTGGCCGCCTGGGAGGCCTTCTGGGAGCAGCTGGCCGTCACCTTCGGGGTCCCGCGCTTCGACCCCACGGCCATGGGCGAGGTGGCCACGGGCGAGGCCCTCGCCGCCGTGCGGACCTACGCGGACGACCTGGCGGCGAGGGACGTCCGCCTCTCCGGGCGGGCCACCACCGTGGCCGACGCGGTGGTCGTCGACGGGGACACAGCGGTGGTCGAGGGGTGCTCCCTCGCCCAGGACGTCGAGATCGACGACCGGGGGGCGCCCCAGGAGGCGCCCCGGGGCCCGACGAGCCTGCGCACGGAGCTCGTGCGCGAGGGCGGAGCCTGGCGCGTGTCGTCCTACGGGATCGTGGAGGGGCTGTGCTGACGGACCTGCGACGG
The DNA here is from genome assembly GCF_013004605.1 of Pseudokineococcus marinus. Taxonomy (GTDB): domain Bacteria; phylum Actinomycetota; class Actinomycetes; order Actinomycetales; family Quadrisphaeraceae; genus Pseudokineococcus; species Pseudokineococcus marinus. The sequence continues at coordinate 15,813 of NZ_JABEMA010000032.1, read as the reverse complement.
AGCCTCCTCGCGGCGGCGGCGGCCGCCGCGGCCCTCGTCGTGGCGGCGCCCGCGGCGTCGGCCGACTCCTACGGCTCGGGCACCTCGACCGGCGGCGGCTACGAGGTGACGGCCTCGGTGACGTTCAGCGGCGACGCCGCCCCGGCGGGCGGCGGCACCGTGTCCCGCGGCGTGCCGGCGACCTGCTGGTGGGAGGCGCCGTACGAGGCGCCGTCCGGGGACGCGGCGGCGATGGTCGGCTGGTTCCAGGACCGGGTCCGCGAGTACACCATCACCTTCTCCGGGTGGCGCGGCGTCTACGGCTCGCTCGAGGACTGGGAGGCGGCCGCGGCCGCGGAGGCCGCCGGCGCCGACCTCACCTGGTACGTGGCCCACTGCGCCGAGACGGACGTGGGCCGGCTCGCGGGCTTCGCGGGCCAGGGCACGTTCGCCTCGCCGAGCGGTCCGGCCGTCGTCCAGTACGCCGCCTTCCCCGCGGGGGCGCCGCCCGCCCCGCAGGTCGACCCCGCCGCGCTCGCCGAGCTCGCCCGCGACGAGATGGTCGTCCCCGACCCCGAGGTGGACCGCAACCCGCGCTCGTCCGGGCTCGGCGCCACCTTCGTCGGCCTGCCGACGTGGTTCTGGGTCACCGACCCCGACGCCGTCGGCGGCGACACGGGCACCCGCACGATCCGCGCGCAGGTGGGCTCCGTGTGGGCCGAGGTGACGGCGACGACCGGCGGGCTGTCGGTGAGCAGCCCCGCCGGGGCCGAGACGTGCTCCCCCGAGCGGGCGCGCACGGCGTGGGCGCCGGGGCTGCCCGAGAGCGCCGGCTGCACGGTCACCTTCACCCGGTCGTCCGCGGCCTTCCCCGGCGGGATGCCCCTCGACCTGAGCACCACGTGGTCGGCCGCGTACACCGCCAGCGACGGCTCGGGCGGCGACCTCGAGGGGCTGGTGCGCACCGCGGACGACGCCGTGCCGGTGGCGGAGTCGCAGGCGCTGGTGACGGCGTCGCGCTGAGGGCGCGTCCCGCCCGGCGGTCGGGCGGGGGAGCGCCCGCCCGCGCGCGGTAGCGTCGACGCCCGTGACGAGCACCCCCACGGGCACCGCGCCGGACGCCGCAGCGCAGCGGGACGAGCGCGTCCGGGCCGTGGTGGACGCCCTCGTCCCGACCCTCGTGCCCGAGCTGCTCGCGCTGCGGCGCGACGTCCACGCCCACCCCGAGCTCGGCCACCACGAGCATCGGACCACCCACCTGCTCGCCCAGCGCCTCGAGGCGGCGGGCCTGGCGCCGCAGCTGCTGCCGGGCACGGGCCTCGTCGCGGACGTCGGCGACCCCGACGCCGCCCCGGTCGTGCTGCGCGCCGACATCGACGCCCTGCCGGTGTCCGAGACCACCGGGTTGCCCTTCGCCTCCACCACGCCGGGGACGGCGCACGCCTGCGGCCACGACCTGCACACCGTCGTCGTGCTCGGCGCCGCGCTCGTGCTCGTCGAGGCGGAGCGCCGCGGGCTCCTGCCCGGCCGGGTGCGCCTGCTCTTCCAACCGGCGGAGGAGGTGACCCCGGGCGGCGCCGTCGAGGTGCTCGCGACCGGCGTCCTCGAGGGCGTGCAGCGCTTCTACGCGGTGCACTGCGACCCGCGCCTCGACGTCGGCCGCGTCGGCCTGCGCCACGGCCCCATCACCTCGGCCTCCGACCACGTCCTCGTGCGGCTGCGCGGGCGCGGCGGCCACACCTCGCGCCCGCACCTCACCGGCGACCTCGTCTTCGCGCTCGGGCAGGTCATCACCGCGCTGCCCGCCGTCCTCTCCCGCCGGCTCGACCCGCGCACGGGCGTCAACCTCACGTGGGGGCGCGTCGAGGCCGGTGGCGCGCCCAACGCCATCCCCGTCGAGGGCTGCGTCGAGGGCACGCTGCGCGTGCTCGACGTCGCGGCCTGGAAGGAGGCCGGGCAGCTGCTCGAGGAGGTCGTCGCCTCCGTCGCCGCCCCCTACGACGTCGAGGCCGTGGTCGAGGTCACCCCCAGCGTCCCGCCGGTGGACAACGACGAGGGCAGCGTCGCCGTGCTGCAGCACGCCGCGCGGCTCGTCCTCCCGGAGGGCGCGGAGGCCCGCACCGAGCAGAGCCTCGGCGGCGAGGACTTCGGCTGGTACCTGCAGGACGGCGCCCCCGGGGCGCTCGCGCGCCTCGGCACCCGCACCCCCGGCGGGCGGACGTACGACCTCCACCAGGGCGACTTCGTCGCCGACGAGGCCGCCGTCGAGGTGGGGGTGCGGCTGCTCGCCGCCGTGGCCCTCCTGGGTGACGGCGCCGCCGACGGCCCGGGCCGGCCGGGGGAGGCCCAGACGGGGCAGAGCGGGCAGCCCGGGTAACGACTGCGGCACGACAGCGGCCGGATGCCGCCCGGTCGTCACCGGCACCCCTCCGCGCTGTCTACCGTTCTCCTCGGCCGTCGCCGCGAACCCCGCGCGCGGGCCCACACGAGAGGAGACGCGCGTGCGTCGCACACTTCCCGGAGCAGCGCTCACCCTCGCCGCGCTGCTGGTCGCCAGCGGCTGCGCCGAGGACGCCCCGCCGCAGGCCGGTGGCAGCACCAGCACCGAGGGCGGCGGGAGCACCTGCGGCAACGAGGTGACCATCGACGAGGTGACGAGCGTCGGCCTCGCCTTCGACAGCGGCGGCCGCGGCGACCTCTCCTTCAACGACGCGACGGTCGCGGGCCTCGAGCAGGCCCAGGAGGAGATCGGCTTCGAGGCCACCGAGCTCAGCCCCAACGCCGACGGGAGCAACCGCGGCGACCTCCTGCGCCAGCTCGCCGACGCCGGCAACAACCCCATCATCGGCAACGGCTTCCAGTTCTCGGAGGACATGGACACCGTCGCGGCCGAGTACCCCGACACCCAGTTCATCCGCATCGACGGCGGGCCCTCGGACTGCGCCAACGTCGCCGTCCTCACCTTCGCCGAGCCGCAGGGGTCCTTCCTCGTCGGCGCGGCGGCGGCCCTCACGTCGGAGACGGGCGTCGTCGGCTACGTCGGCGCCAACACGAGCGAGCTCATCGAGGGCTTCCGCGCCGGCTACACGCAGGGCGCCCAGGCCGTGAACCCGGACATCGAGGTCCTCACGGCGACGCTGGAGCCCGGCCCGGAGGACGGCTACAACGACCCGGCGGCGGCCCGCGTCGCGGCCGAGGCTCAGATCGAGCAGGGCGCTGACGTCCTCTACCACGCGTCCGGCAGCTCGGGCGTCGGCGTCTTCGAGGCGGCGGCGGCGGCGGACGTCTGGGGCATCGGCGTCGACCAGGACCAGTACAACACCATCGGCGACCCGGCCCTGGCCGAGCACATCCTCACGTCGATGCTCAAGAACCTCGACGCGGCGGTCTACGAGTCGCTGACGACCATCGTCGAGGAGGGCTCGGTCGACAGCCAGAACCTGACCCTCGCCGAGGACGGGGTCGGGTACTCCACGACCGGGGGCTTCATCGACGACCTCGTGCCCCAGCTCGAGGAGTACAAGCAGCAGATCGTCGACGGCGAGATCGAGGTCTCGGCCACGCCGGCGAGCTGACACCCGCCGCGGCGGGCAGCGGGGCGGAGGGCGCGCGGCGTCCCCCGCCCCGCTGCGCGTCCGGCGCCGGCCGTCCCCGCGCGCGTCCTCGCGCCGGCCGGCCTGGCGTACCCTCCCTGGGCGCGCGACGAGGCCCCTGCGGCCGCCGCGGCGCTCTCCCCCCTGGCGACCACCCTGGAGGTCCCGTGACGTCCGCGCCCGACGCGGCTGCGCCGCCGGCCATCGAGCTGCGCGGCATCACCAAGCGCTTCCCCGGCGTCGTCGCCAACCGCGACGTGCACCTGTCCGTGGCACGCGGCGAGGTGCACGCGCTCGTCGGCGAGAACGGCGCCGGCAAGTCGACGCTCATGAAGACGCTGTACGGCATGCACGTGCCCGAGGAGGGCACGATCAGCGTCGACGGCGAGGTCGTCACGCTCCGCTCGCCCGGGGACGCGATCGGCCACGGGATCGGCATGGTCCACCAGCACTTCATGCTGGCGGACAACTTCACGGTCCTCGAGAACGTCGTGCTCGGCAGCGAGCCGCACCGCGGACCGCGCCTGGACGTCGCGGAGTCCCGCCGCCGCATCCTCGAGATCTCCGACCGCTACGGCCTGGGCCTGCGGCCCGACGCCGTCGTCGAGGACCTGTCGGTGGCCGACCGCCAGCGCGTCGAGATCGCCAAGGTCCTCTTCCGCGGCGCCCGTGTCCTCATCCTCGACGAGCCCACCGCCGTGCTCGTGCCGCAGGAGGTCGACGCGCTCTTCGCCAACCTCGCCGAGCTGCGCCGCGAGGGCCTGTCGGTGGTCTTCGTGTCGCACAAGCTCGACGAGGTGCGGGCCGTCGCGGACCGCATCACCGTGCTGCGGCGCGGGACCACGGTCGGGACCGTGGACGCGGACGAGGTCACCTCGCGCCAGCTCGCCGAGCTCATGGTCGGCTCGGAGCTCCCCGTGGCCGAGCGCGCTGCCTCGACCGTGACCGACGAGGTGGCCCTCGCCGTCCACGGCCTCGCCGTCGAGCGCGGCGGGCGGCGGGTGCTCGACGACGTCTCCTTCGAGGTCCACCGCGGCGAGGTCGTCGGCTTCGCCGGCGTCGAGGGCAACGGCCAGAGCGAGCTCGTCGAGGCCCTGCTCGGCGTCCTCGCCCCGACCGCCGGCACGGTCGAGCTGGGTGGCGAGGACATCACCCGCACGTCCACGCTGCGCCGTCGCGGAGCCGGCATGGCCTTCGTCCCCGAGGACCGCCACCGCCAGGCCCTCCTGCTGGAGGCGCCGTTGTGGGAGAACCGCCTCCTCGGGCACCAGGGCAGCGCCCCCGCGGGCGGCCGCTTCCTCGTGCACCCGCGGGCGGCCCGGGAGCAGACCGCCCGGATCATGGCCGAGTGGGACGTCCGCGCCCCCGGCGTGGAGGTCCGCGCGGGCGCGCTGTCCGGCGGCAACCAGCAGAAGCTCGTCATCGGCCGGGAGATGGAGGCGCAGCCGAAGGTGCTCGTGGCGGCGCACCCGACCCGCGGCGTCGACGTCGGCGCGCAGTCTTCGATCTGGGGGCGCCTGCGGGACGCGCGTGCCGAGGGCCTCGCCACCGTCCTCGTCTCAGCGGACCTCGACGAGCTCATCGGGTTGTCCGACGTCCTCCACGTCATGCTCCGCGGCCGCCTCGTGGCGACGCTCGACCCGCGCGACGTCACGCCCGAGGTGCTCGGCACCTACATGACCGGCGCCGCCACGGGCGACGCCGGCACCACCACCGAGGAGGACCGGCGATGACCGCCGTCCGACGCCTCGGCGCCGCGCTGGCCCCGCCCGCGGTCGCCGTGCTCATCGCCCTCGCCATCACGGCCCTGCTCCTCACGGTCCTCGGCGTCGACGCGCTGACGGCGCTCCGAGCGCTCGTCGACTTCGGCGGCAGCGCCCAGGGGCAGGCCAACCAGCTCCGCACGCTGCTCACGGGCGCGGTGCCGCTGTTCCTCGCGGGGGTCGCCGTCAGCGTCGCGTTCCGGATGAACCTCTTCAACATCGGCGTCGAGGGCCAGTACCGCGTGGCGGCGGTGTGCGCGGCCTACGTCGGCGGCGAGCTCGCGCTCCCCATGCCGCTGCACGTCCTCGTCATCGTCCTCGTCGCCATGCTCGCCGGCGCCGCCTACGCGGCCGTGCCCGCCGTCCTCAAGGTGACCCGCGGGGTCAACGAGGTCATCACGACGATCATGCTGAACAGCATCGCCGTCGGCCTGGCCGCCTACCTCGTCGCCGGGCCCTTCCGGGACTCGACGGCCGGCGAGGGGGGCAACCCCACGACGAGACCGCTCGGCGAGAGCGCCCGGCTGCCCGGCTTCCAGGACTCGTTCCTGCTCCTCGGCCTCCAGCCGCCCACCCGTCCGGTGACCGGCTTCATCGTCGTGGCCGTGGTGGTCGGCGTCGTCGTGGCCCTGCTCGTGAGCCGCACCCGCTTCGGCTTCGAGCTCCGCGCGAGCGGCGCCAACCCGACCGCGGCCGTCGCCAGCGGCATCCCGGCCAAGGCGATGGTGCTGCGCGCCATGCTGCTCTCCGGCGCCCTGGCCGGGCTCGTCGGCCTGCCGGAGCTGCTGTCGGAGGACTACTCCTACGGGACCTCCTTCACCTCGGGCCTCGGCTTCACGGGCATCGCCGTGGCGCTGCTCGGGCGCAACTCCGTGCCCGGCATCGCCGTCGCCGCGCTGCTCTTCAGCTTCCTCGACCGCGCAGGACCCAGCCTCGAGACCCAGGGCATCCCGCCGTCGGTCTCCACGATCATCCAGGGCACCGTCGTCCTCACGGTCGTCGTCGTCAACGAGGTCGCGGCGCGGCTGCTCGCCCGCCGCGAGGACCGCCGCGTGCGCGGTCGCACCGAGCCGGCAGCCGTGCCCGCGGCCGCCGCCCAGCAGGGGGAGGGGCGGGCATGACCGTCGACACGAGCGAGCGCACCGCCGTCCCCGCCGCGCCCCGCCGCCGCCTCTCCCGCGGCCGGGTGCTGCTGCTGTCGGTCGCGGGGGTCGTCCTCCTGCTGTCGTTGACGCGGGTCGTCACCGGCGCCGACGTCCTGACGAGCTCGGGCACCGCGGGCGCCCTGCTGGTGCTCGCGCTGCCGATCGCCCTCGCCGGGCTCGGCGGCCTCATCGCCGAGCGCGCGGGCGTCGTGAACATCGGGCTCGAGGGCATGCTCATCCTCGGCACCTGGGGCGCCGGGTGGGCCGGCTTCCAGTGGGGGCCGTGGGCCGCGCTGCTCGCCGCCGTCGTCGGCGGGGCGCTGGGCGGGCTGCTGCACGCCGTCGCCACGGTCACCTTCGGGGTGAACCACATCATCAGCGGCGTGGCCATCAACCTCCTGGCCGCGGGCTTCGTGCGCTTCCTCTCGGAGCTCTTCCTCGTCGGCCGCTCCGGCGGCGGCGCCACGCAGTCGGCGTCCATCGTCGGGTCGGTGCCCCGGGTCTCGCTGCCGGTGCTGTCCTCCGGGCCGGACCTCCTCGGGCGCCTGGAGGCCACGCGCGTGCCGGTGCTGGCCGACCTCGGGGGGCTCCTCGGCGGGCTGACGCGCGACGTCAGCGTCTTCCAGGTCGCCGCCGTCCTCCTCTTCCCGCTCGTGGGGTGGATGCTCTGGCGGACCCGTCTGGGCCTGCGCTGGCGCTCCAGCGGCGAGGCGCCGACGGCCGCCGAGACGCTCGGCGTCGACGTCGTCAGGATCCGCTACCTCGCGGTCACCCTCAGCGGTGCCCTCGCGGGCTTCGGCGGGCTGTTCCTCGTCCTCTTCGCCGGCCGCTACATCGAGGGCCAGACCGGAGGGCGCGGCTACATCGGCCTGGCCGCCATGATCTTCGGCAACTGGCGGCCGGGCGGCCTGCTGTCGGGCAGCCTCCTGTTCGGCTTCACCGACGCGCTGCGCCTGCGCGCGCCCGACGCCGTCATCGCGCTGCTGCTGCTCGTCGCCGTCGTGCTGCTCGTGCTGGCCGTCGTGTCCTTCGTCCGGCACCGCCGGGTGGCCACCGTGCTCGCCGGCGCTACGGGCGTCGTCGCCCTGCTCGGCTGGCTGCTGCTCGACTCCCTGCCGCTGCAGGTCGTCGCGACGACGCCGTACATCGTCACGCTCGTCGTGCTGGCGGTGGCGTCCCAGAGCCTGCGGCCGCCGCGCGCGGCGGGTCTGCCGTACCGGCGGGGACAGGCGTGAGCGACGCCGCCTCCACGCCCGCGGGGGACGGCGTCGACTGGCCGTCCCTGCGGGCCGCGGCGACCGAGGTCATGCACCGGGCCTACGCGCCCTACTCGGGCTTCCCCGTGGGCGTCGCCGGGCTCGTCGACGACGGCCGCGTCGTCGTGGGCTGCAACGTCGAGAACGCCGCCTACGGCGTCGCGCTGTGCGCGGAGTGCGGCATGACGAGCGCGCTCCTCGCCGGCGGCGGGGGCCGGCTCGTGGCGGTCGCCTGCGTCGACCGGTCCGGCGCCCCGCTCATGCCCTGCGGGCGCTGCCGGCAGCTGCTGTGGGAGCACGGCGGCCCGGAGTGCCTCGTGGACACCCCCGAGGGCGTCCTGCCCATGAGCGCCGTCCTGCCGCAGGCCTTCGGCGTCCACGACCTCGAGAGCCGGTGAGGACCCCGTGACGAGCGCCCCGACCAGCGCCACCAGCAGCGCCACCGGCCCGACCGCGCCGGCGGCCACAGCCACCGCGGACGCCCTGGGCTACGCGCCGACGGACGCCGCCTTCGTCGCCGACCCGCACCCCGTCTTCGCGCGGCTGCGCGAGGAGGCGCCCGTGGCGTGGTCGGCGGCCACGGACCAGTGGGTGCTCTCGCGGCACGCCGACGTCAGCGCGCTCCTGCGCGACCGGCGGCTCGGGCGCAGCTACCTGCACGTGGCCACGCACGCCGAGATGGGGCGGCCGGACGACCCGGCGCACCTCGCGCCCTTCTGGAGGGTCGTGCGCGCGGGGATGCTCGACGTCGAGCCGCCCGACCACACGCGGCTGCGCCGCCTCGTGTCCAAGGCCTTCACCCCGCGCATGGTCGAGGGCCTGCGGCCCCGCGTCGCCGAGATCGCCGCGGGCCTCGTCCGCGACCTGCGGGACGCCGGCTCCGACGGCTCGCCGGTCGACCTCGTGGCGGCCGTGGCCGAGCCCCTGCCCGTCGAGGTCATCAGCGAGCTGCTCGGCGTGCCCGCCTCGGACCGCCACCTCCTGCGGCCGTGGTCGGCCGACATCTGCGCGATGTACGAGCTGGCGCCCTCCCGCGAGACGGGCGAGCGGGCCGTGCGCGCGTGCGAGGAGTTCGGCGCCTACCTGCTCGACCTCGCCGACCAGCGCCGCCGCGCGCCGGGGGCGGACCTGCTCAGCGCCCTGGTGCAGGTGGCGGACGACGGCGAGCGGCTGACGCCCGACGAGCTCGTGGGCACGTGCGTGCTGCTGCTCAACGCCGGGCACGAGGCGACGGTCGGGACCACGGCCAACGGCTGGTGGTCCCTGCTGCGCCACCCGGGAGAGCTCGCGCGGCTGCGCTCGGGGGAGGTCGACGTCGCGACGGCGGTCGAGGAGCTGCTGCGCTTCGAGACCCCGCTGCCGATGTTCGAGCGCTACGTGCTCGAGGACCTCGAGGTCCACGGCACGCTCCTGCCGCGCGGCACCGAGGTGGCGCTCCTACTCGGCTCGGCCAACCGCGACGGCGCGGTCTTCCCCGAGCCGGACCGCTTCGACGTGGGGCGGGGGAGCACGGCGCACCTCACCTTCGGCGCGGGCATCCACTTCTGCCTCGGGGCGCCGCTGGCCCGTCTCGAGCTGACGACGTCGTTCGAGACGGTGCTGCGGGAGGTGCCGGACCTGGCGCTCGCCGCGGAGCCGGCGTGGGCGGGCGGGTTCGTCATCCGCACGCTGCGCGACCTCCTCGTCACCGTCTGAGGCCGTCCGCCGCTCCCGGCGCCGCGCGCGCGAGCAGGGCGTCGAGGCGCTCGGCGTGCGCGCCCCGCCAGAAGACGTGCCCGCACCGGGCGCAGCGCGTGAAGTCGTCGTAGCTGCGCCGCGTGCCCGCGGGCAGGCGGTCGGTGACGTCGGCCTTCGCGACGGGCTCGAGGTGGCCGCCGCAGCGCGTGCACCGCGTCATCGGGGCGAGAGGCGGGGCGAAGCGGTCCAGGACGTCGGCGAGCTGGTCGTCGGGGTCGTCGCCGCGCACGAGGGCGCCGGCGGGCAGGGCGCGACGGCGCAGGAGGCCCCGGTCGCGCGTGAGCAGCAGGCGGTCCTCGGCGGCCGCCCGGGCGACGAGGCCGGCGTCGTCGAGGCCCGGGTCGTCGGCGGCGTCGAGTCCCAGCAGGCGCAGCCGACGGGCGAGGGTCCCGAGGTGGACGTCGAGCAGGAGGCCCCCGGGGGGCAGCGGCTGCGGGCGCGAGGGCGGGGCGACCTCGACGACGTCGCCGTCCTCGAGCCGGGCCGCCGGGTCGAGCGGGGCTCCCCGTCGTCGCAGCGCGCCGACCTCGGTGCGGGGGACGCCGGCGGCCTCGACGACGTGCCGCGCCGTGGCGTCGGGGTCGTGGCGCAGGCGGCGCCCCGCCTCGCGGTCGCGCGGCGGCAGCAGCCAGCGCAGCGACGGGTCCGGGAGGACGACGACCGTGCCGGGCACCCTGTCAGCCTGCGACGGCGTTGTCGCACCGGCGACCCGGTCGTCGCCGGTGACCGTGCACGGCCACGAGGGGCGACCAGGTCGCCGGTGGGGTGGCGCCCCGCGGCGTGCGACGGTGGGGGCGTGGCACGAGCGGGCAGGGCGACGCGCACGGCGGCACCGGTGGCGCTCCTGGCGCTGGTCTCGGCGGGGTGCACGGGCGGGTCGGAGCCGGGGAGCGGGGCGACCGGTGCCCCGTCGCCGCCCGCGGCGAGCCCGTCGGCGGTGGCGCTGCCCGGCACGCCCGTCGGCGAGGCGGCCGGGTGGGTGCTCGACCAGCTGGCGGCCGGCGCGGGGCCGACGCCCGAGGAGGCGCGGCAGCGCTTCTCGCCCGGCTTCCTCGACCAGCTCGGCGCGACGCCGGTGGCCGAGGTCTTCGACGGGCTCCGGGCCCTGGGGCCGTGGACGCCGACGGCCTTCGACGGCTCGGAGACCGAGGCCCTCCTGTCGCTGGCGACCGGCTCCGGCACGGCCTACCGGATGCAGGTGGTCGTCGACGCCGACGGCGTCATCGGCGGCCTCCTCTTCACCGAGGACACCGTCGCGGGGCGGGAGGTGGCGACGTCGTGGAGCGAGGTGGCCGACGACCTCGCCGGCCTGGCCGAGGAGACCCACCTTCTGGCCGCCCGGGTCGAGGACGGCGCGTGCGTGCCGGTCGACCCGGCCGCCGTCGTCGCGGCCGACGAGCCGGCGCCCCTGGGCTCGGTGTTCAAGCTCCACGTCCTCGGGGCCGTCGCCGCCGCGGTCGAGGACGGTTCGCTGGCGTGGGACGACGAGCTCGTGGTGACCGACGACGTCCGGAGCCTCCCGTCGGGCGAGCTGCAGGACGCCCCGGAGGGCGCCGCCGTCAGCGTGCGAGAGGCGGCCGGCGGCATGATCGCCATCAGCGACAACACGGCGGCGGACCTCCTCGCGACGACGGTGGGGCGCCCCGCCGTCGAGGCGGCCGTGACGGCGCTCGGGACCGAGGACGTCTCGGGGCTCGTGCCGTTCCTGACCACGCGCGAGGTCTTCACCCTCGGGTGGGGCGCGCCCGCGCTGCTCGAGCGGTGGCCCGACGCGGACGTCGCCGAGCGGCGCCAGCTCCTCGCCGAGCTGCCGTCGGACCTCGGCGGGGTCGAGGCCGCCGACGTCACGACGCCGGTCTGGCAGCGGGACGTCGGGTGGCGGGCGTCGGCGGAGGACGTCTGCCGTGCGCACGTCGGCCTGCAGGAGCTGGCCGGGCGGCCCGGCCTCGAGCCCGTGCGCGAGGTGCTCGCCGAGAACCCCGGCCTCCCGCTCGACGAGGACGTCTGGGACTACGCCGCCTTCAAGGGCGGCAGCGCCCCCGGCGTCCTCGCGGCGTCGTGGTACCTCGAGCGCGCCGACGGCGAGCAGCTCGTGCTCGTCGCGCAGGCGGCGGACGGCGGGGCCGTGGACCAGCCGTTGTTCTTCGCGGTGGTGCAGGACGCGCTGGGGATCATCGCCGAGGCCTGAGGCTTGCACCGCTCGTCAGGCGCCCGCGGCAGGGCTCCTGGCTAAGAGGTGAGCGAGGTCTCCCCCTCGTCGTCGAGGAGCGGCAGGCCCAGAGCGTCCGCAGCCTGCAGGCACAGCGCGCTGACGTCCTTCACGAGATCTCGACCGCTCGTACCGGGCCGGAGGACCACCGTCACCTCGTAGACGAGCGTCCGAGACCCCACGGGGACGGTCGTGAGCAGCTGTGCTCGGGCACCGGGTGCGGGGGAGCCGTCAGCGAAGTCGCCCGCCGACAACCCGTCTGCGTAGCCGAGCACCAGCTGCGGTGGGTAGGTGAAGTCGGTGGAGCCCTCACGAGCGGTGGCGGCGACGTCGACGCCACCAGTGCCGCGAGGGGTGACGTAACCCGTGAGAGCTGGCTCGTCGGCCCCCTCGACGAAGACCTCGCACAGCCCACCCGTGGGGACGCCGTCCTCGAGCGAGTACCCGCCGCTGGTGCGGACGACACGCCGACCGGAGAGGACGGCGTCGACGTCCTCCGCCGAGAAGAGCCCGCAGACACCGGAGCCGACGGGAGGGCCGTCGCGCTCCACGGCGCGGGTGACCGTCGCGGTGGGGGTGCTGGGCGTCGAGGGTGACGAGCAGCCGACCAGGACGATGACGAGGGAGGCCGAGAGCGCCGCGCGCAGCCTCATCCGTCGAAGTCCGGCATGGCAGCGGCGTAGGGGCCGATGACCCAGTCCTGCACCCAGCCATCGGCGTCCCGCAGGCTCCAGTCGCTGTACGCCTGGGACCCGAAGCTCACGCGCGGGACCCCGTCGACGGACGTCACCACGCCGGGGCCGGGAGCGTCCGTCCGGCCAGCGGCCGCGTAGACCTCGGGGGCCAGGTAGCCGTGCTGCAGCAGCTGGTCGAGGAGCTGGCCGCTGAGCTGCTCACGCATCTGCTGCGACATGGCGGTGTAGTCGTCGACTCCCGTGGGCGGAGCGTCGGTGACGGCTGTCTGGGACAGCTCCACCAGCCGGCCCACGGCGAAGCCGCCGTACCCGGCCACCTGCAGCGGCGGGAGCGCCGCGACGGCGCCGATCGCCCGGGACACCGCGGCCGCCCGAGCGGCTTGTGCCTCCTGGTCGTCCTCCTGCCCCTCCTGACCCCAGGCGAGCACCTGAGCAGCCGCGACCGCACCTCGCGCGCTCGTCCCCTGCAGGTCGGGCACGGGCGTCCCCGACAGGAGGTCGACGGCGACCTGCCCGTCCGTGCTGGCCATCTGCACCGCGAGCAGCTCGTCCACGGCGAGGCGGGAGGCAGCGGCGACGCCGCTCGCCACCACACCGAGGTGCTCGGGGTCCTCACCCAACGTGCCGAGGAGGCGTTCCAGAGCTTGCCGGTCGATCTGCGCGCCGTAGCCGCCCCCCGCCTCGTCGCGGGTCCAGGTCGTGTAGTCCGAGGCGACGCCCCCCGACTCGAGCGGCAGAGCCGCCAGCGTCACGTCGGACCCGTAGGAGGCCAGCATCTTCGCCACGTCGTCCCGGAGCCCTTCCTGCAGGCTCCGGCCACCGTGACCCTCTTCGTCGACCGCGCCCGCGAGCGCGAAGGCCTGCGCGGCCAGTGTCGCGGACGTCCTCCCCGCCTCGTCGGGTCCTCGGCGCTCCGTCGTCGCGGCGACGAGAGCAGCACCGAGGCCATCGGCGTCGTCGTAGGGCCACCTACGGTCCTGGAGGAGGTACTTCAGACGCTCCTGGACCTCGACGTCATGGTCGAGGACCGTCGCGTCCACCACACCGCCGCCCGTGAAGAAGCGCTGGGCCGCCTCGGCGTTCCCCGCGAGGCCGTGGAGCACGTTCGCCATGACGTCGACGCCGGACCGGCCGAAGGGAGCGACGACGTCGCCGACGTAGCTGCCGTCGGAGGCTCGCGGGCCCCACACGGGACGCCCCCCGGCGGACCGCTCGTAGTCGTAGACCGCCGTGGCGACGCGGTCGAGGAAGGGCGTGGAGAACGTGCCCCTGGTCAGCAGGAGACTGGCCGCGGCCGACTGGCCGAGCAGCACCTCGCCGCCCTCGGTGGCGAGGTCGCCGGTGAGGAGGTCGACCCACTGCTCCGTGTAGCCGTCGGGCGGCGCGAACTGTCCCGTGCCTCGAGTGGCGGTCCCCAGCGTCCCGCTCACCGCAGCGATGACGTCCCGGTACCGGCGGTCGTAGGCGTCGAGCTGCTCGGGCGTGGCCAACGAGGACACCATCGCCTGCCGGGTCCCCGACCACTGCATCACCAGTCGCGAGAGCTGCTCGGGTGACGCCGCGCTCGCGAAGCCCGCCGCGAAGGCCGGGTCGTCCTGGCGCTCGGCGATGTCCCTGATGAGATCAGCGGACGCGTCGACGCCCTGCTCGAGCAGCTGCTGGGCCGCGGCGATGCCGGCCTGGCGCGACTCCGTCGCGAGGTCGTAGAAGAGGTCGACCAGCGGCATCCGGCCACCGCCGCCGAGGGCGTTCGCGACGGTCTGGTCGGGGGCGACGGCCACGACGGCCGCGGCGACGGCGTCGGACGCCGCGGCTGCGGCGGTCTCGAGACGAGCGACGAGCTCGGCGTACTCGGCGTCGAGGCCGGTGAGCTTCCCGTCGCGCACGGCGGCCGCCTCGCTGGTCCGGTAGGAGTGCGCCGAGTCCGCCTCCATCTGCCACATGCGGCGCTGGGCGCCCGCGTCGGCGGGGATGTCGTCGTAGGCGGTCGTCCGCTGGGCCTGGGACTGCCGGACGTCGTCGTCGTAGAGGTTGAGCGCGGCCTGGCGGCGGTAGTCGAGGTCGGGCAGGACGTTGGCCTCTGCGTCGACCACCGCGGTGATGAAGGGGGCGAGGCCCTCAGCCGCGGCGGTGAAGAGGGGGGCGAAGCCGCGCGTGTGCCCGGCGAGCGCGGCGACCTCCGTCATGACGGCGGTGCGCGCCGCGCCCTGCCAGACCGGCATCGAGCCCGGTGCGGCGTCCAGCTGGTCCGCACGGCCGGTGAGCGCGGTGGCCAGCTCGGTCAGGCGGTCCTGGGCGGACATCAGCGCCTGGGTGTCGACGTCGATCCGGTAGTGGACGCTCACAGGACGATGGCCGTGCTGGCGTCGACGTCGACGGCGCTGACGTCGGTGGCGGTGCGCCCGATGTTGCTGGCGACGAGCCCCGCGGAGGTGGAGCAGACCGACAGCGCCTCCTGCCAGCTCGCGAGGAAGGCGCCCACCCCAGGAGACAGGTGGGTGGCGAACTGGCCGGCCCCCGTCGTCGCGTCCTGGGTGGCGGCCGTGAGCGGCTCGCCGGCGTTCCGGTACGCCGCGGCCAGGTCGTTGAAGGAGTCCTGGGCGGCCTCCATCTCGACCTGGTCGACCGCGAGGGTCTCGCCGCCCGTGCTCATGGGTCCCCCTGGGTGCCTGTGCCGTCCGGTCGGGACGGTAGTGCAGGCGCGGCCGCCGGGGGAGGGCTGCGCGCGGGCGGGCACCGGACGCGCCACCGCCCTCACCCGACCGGGGCGCGCCCGGGGCCGCTGTCGCCGCTGCTGGCTAGCCTCCGCCCAGGGCGGCGCGCCGCGACGAGCGCGCGGGACGGGTCGGACGGGGGTGCGGGCGTGCGCTGGAGCGTCACCGTGCGCGCGGGGGGCCGCGACGCCGACCTGCTCCTCGACGCCGACCCGGGGCAGACCCTCGCCGAGCTGCTCCCGCCCCTGCTCGCGCGGGTGCGGGGGGCGCAGGGCGCCGAGGTGCACCCCGCCTTCGCCGCCCGGACCCCGCTGTGGGTCGACGGCGCGTCCGTCGACGCCGCACGGACGCTGCGCGAGGCGGGCGTGCGCCCTGGGAGCGTGCTGTCGCTCGACCCGCCCGACCGCCCCGCCGCGCCGCCGACGGGCGTCGCCGAGCTGCGCGTCGTCGGCGGGCACGGGGCCGGGCGGGTGCACCGGCTCCCGCTGGGGACCACGCTCGTCGGGTGCGGGGCCACCGGTCTGTCGCTGCCGGACCTGCAGCTGCCCGCGGACGCCCTCGCCGTCACGGTGGCGCCCGACGGCGTCGTCCGCGTCCGGGAGGTGCCCGGGCTGGGCGCCGTCCTCGCCGACGAGCCGCTCGAGCGGGCTCCGGCCGAGGTCGAGCCCGCTCCGCGTCGCGGGCGACGGCGCCGTCGCCGGGCCGCAGCGGCGGAGGCGGCC
>NZ_JABEMA010000319.1 GCF_013004605.1 Pseudokineococcus marinus | reverse complement strand
AGCGCGAGGCCGAGGGCGACGGCGGTGGCCGCGGCGGCCCGGGGGCCGCTCGCAGGGGTGCGGCGCCTCGTCGAGGACGAGCGCGCGGGGTGCGTGCTGCGGGTGGTGCTGGTCGTCGTGGCGACGCGCCCCGGCGACTCCGGTCGGTCCATGGCAGATCCCCCAGGTGCCCCGCCCCGGCGGTCGGTGCGGGGTGCGGCGGGGGCCCCGTCGCCCCCGCTGGCGGGGGTCTACTCCCGTCCGCCCCGCCCCCGCCACCCTTTCGGGTGAACTGCTCGGCTGCGAAGGCGCGTCGGCGCCCGCCTCGGCCCGGTCTGCCCCGTTCGTCCTCCTCGCCGGGGGAGACGTCACGCGATCGGGGCGTCGGCGTCACCGAGCGTCCCCGCAGGCGGGCGGGCTCGCGCTCGTCCCGTCGCCGATCCGCGCGAGCCCCCGGCGTCGGCGCCGCAGCCGGGTTGCCGCACCTCCGGGGGAAGGACAGCGTGAGCCCATGAGCGCACTCACCCGGGGCCTGACCGCCGGTGCCGTCGGCACGACCGTCCTCAACGCCGTCACCTACGCCGACATGGCGCTGCGGGGGCGCTCCGCCAGCGACACCCCCGAGCGCACCGTCGACGCGCTCGCCGACCGCCTCGGCACCGAGGTGAGCGGCTCGGGCGACGAGCGGGAGAACCGTCGGACGGCGCTCGGCGCCCTCTCCGGCACGGCCACGGGGCTCCTCGTCGGCGTCGTCACGAGCTACGCGCACAAGAAGGGCTACGCCGTACCGGGCGTGCTCGGCGGCGCGGCGACCGGCGCCCTCGCGATGGCGACCACCGACGGCGCCATGGCGGCGCTCGGCGTCAGCGACCCGCGCGACTGGGAGGCCTCCGACTGGGTGGCCGACGCCGTCCCGCACCTCGCCTACGGCCTCGCGACGCACGCGACGGTGCAGGCGCTCTCGCCCCAGCCCGGCGACGCGGTGCGCTCCCCGGCGTCCACGGGCCTGACCTTCCGCTCCTTCCTCCTCGGCCTCGCCACGGGCGGGCGGACGTCGCTCGGCGTCGCCGGCCCCGTCCTCACCGACGCCCGGCCCGAGGGACCCGGGGTCCTCGCGCGGCTCGGGGCGCTCGGCGCCCTGGTGACCGAGGTCGTCATGGACAAGCAGCCCTCGACGCCGTCGCGCACGGAGCCGGGGCCCCTCGGCGGTCGCGTCGCGGCCGGCGGGCTCGCGGGCGCGGCGCTGGCCGCCCGTGACGGCAGCACCCCGACGGCGCCTGCGGCGGCCGGCGCCCTCGGTGCCCTCGCCGGCTCCCACGCGGGTCTCGCGTGGCGGATGTGGGCCGGTCGCAAGGGCTCCCCCTTCTCGGAGGACTGGCAGGCCGCGCTCGTCGAGGACGGCGTCGCGATCGCCCTGGCGCTCGTCGCGTGCCTGCCCGGCCGTCGCGGCCAGCGGACCGCCGTCGTCGGCTGAGCGCGGCCCCCTCGGTGAGGGGGCGTCACTCCTCGCTCCGCCTGTCCCGCCGCGTCGACGTCCTAGCCTGGTCGGGTCGCGGCCGCGCGGGCGCGACGACGAGGAGGTCGGCGTGGAGGTCGAGGAGACCCGGCTGCCCGGGGTGGGGCTGCGGCACGACCTCAGCACCCGCGCGGGCCGGCGGGTCGGGGTGGTCTCGCAGGTCAACGGGGACCGGGAACTCGTGGTCTTCGACGACGACGACCCCGACCTCGTGCGCACCTCCGTCCGCCTCACGTCCGAGGAGGGGGCGGCGCTCGCCGACCTGCTCGGCGCGCCCCGCGTCGTCGAGCGCCTCGCGCGGCTGCGCGAGCAGGTGCAGGGGCTGACGACGGCGGGCGTCGTCCTGCCCGAGGGCTCGCCCTTCGCGACCGGCACGCTCGGCGACACCGAGATCCGCACCCGTACGGGCGCGTCCGTCGTCGCCGTCGTGCGCGACGGCGAGGTGACGCCGTCCCCGACGCCCGACTTCCGCTTCGCCGCGGGTGACAAGGTCGTCGTCGTGGGCACCGACGACGGCGTGGCGGCGGTGCGGCGCCGCCTCGGGGGCTGAGGGTCGCGTGGGCACCGCCCAGCTCCTGCTCGAGCTGGGCGCCGTCCTGTTCGGCCTCGGGCTCGTCGGGCGCCTCGCGAGCCGCGCCGGGCTCTCGCCCGTGCCGCTGTACCTGCTCGCCGGGCTGGCGTTCGGCACGGGCGGGCTGCTGCCGCTCGCCGCCCCCGACGGCTTCTTCGAGGTCGGCTCGGAGATCGGCGTCGTGCTGCTGCTCCTCATGCTCGGCCTCGAGTACTCGGCCGACGAGCTCTTCGGCCAGCTGCGCCGGCAGGCGCCCGTCGGCGTCGTCGACGTCCTCCTCAACGGCGCACCGGGGGCCGTCGTCGCGCTCGTGCTCGGCTGGGGACCGCTCGGCGCGCTCGCGATGGCGGGGGTCACCGCGGTCAGCTCGTCGGGGATCGTCGCCAAGGTCCTCACCGACCTCGGCCGCCTCGGCAACCGCGAGACGCCGGTCGTGCTCGGCGTCCTCGTCCTCGAGGACCTCGCGATGGCCGTCTACCTGCCGCTGCTCACCGCGCTGCTCGCGGCGTCCGGCGCCGGGCCGATGCTCGTGTCGGTCGCGGTGGCGGCGTCGGTGCTCGTCGCCGTGCTCGTGGTCGCCCGCCGGCACGGCCACCTGCTGAGCCGCCTCCTCGCCTCCGACAGCAGCGAGACGCTCCTGCTGCTCGTCCTCGGGCTCGCGCTGCTCGTCGCGGGGGCGGCCGAGGGCGTGCACGTCTCGGCCGCCGTCGGCGCCTTCCTCCTCGGCATCGCGATCTCGGGGGAGGTGGCGACGTCCGCGCGCCCGCTGCTCGAGCCGCTGCGCGACCTCTTCGCCGCCGTCTTCTTCGTCTTCTTCGGGCTGACCACCGACCCGCGAGTGCTGCCCCAGGCGCTCGCGCCCGTCGCGGTGCTCGTCGTCGCGGGGGTCGCCACGAAGATGGCCACGGGGTGGCTCGCGGCCCGCCGCGCCGGCATCGGGCCCGGTGGTCGGATCCGCGCCGGCGCGGCGCTCGTCCCGCGCGGGGAGTTCTCCATCGTCATCGCGGGGCTCGTCGGCAGCGCCGTCGACCCGCTCTTCGCGCCGACCGTCGCCGCCTACGTGCTCGTCTTGGCCGTGCTCGGACCGCTCGCGCCGCGCGTCACCGACCCGCTCGCCCACCGCGCCGCCGTCCGCGCCCGCGGCGACGACCTCGTCGCCGACCTCGCCCGGCGCTGGTCGACCTCCCTGGCGCGGGGTGGGCGGGTGGTGCCGGTCCGGCGCGTCCTCGCGATGCGGCGGGGTGCGGGTGACCAGGTGGGCCGCACCGCGGCGCAGCGGACGGCGGCGCGGCG
>NZ_JABEMA010000318.1 GCF_013004605.1 Pseudokineococcus marinus | reverse complement strand
CGGCTCAACGAGGCCGCCCAAGCCGTCCGCGAGGCCGCCGGAGAGCTCGGCCCCCAGCGCACCTATGACGTCCGCGGCGGGCGCACGCTGACGCTGCACGAGGGCGGCACGGTCGCCTGCTACGCCTCCCGGGGCGGCGAGCCGGGCACGGCGGCCCTCGTGCGGGCGCTGGCCGCCCGCGGCACCACGGTGCTGCTGCCCCACACCCACGACGGCTCCGACGGCCGCGGCACCCGGCTCGGCTGGGGCCGCGCGCCCGGCACGGCACCGGGACCCGGCCCCGGGCGCCCGGGCGCCGTCGGCGACGCGCCCCTGCTGCCGGGTCCCGACCTCGGCCCCGGGGCCCTGCGGGCGGCCGACGTCGTCCTCGTCCCCGCCCTCGCCGTCGACACGGCGGGCCGCCGCCTCGGCAAGGGGGGCGGGTACTACGACCGGGCGCTCGGGGAGCTGCGCGAGCACCGGGGGTGGCTGCCGCCGGTCGTCGCGCTCGTCCACGACGACGAGGTGCTCGACGCCGCCGTGGAGCCCGTGCCGGCGGAGGCGCACGACGTCCGCGTCAGCCACGTCGCCACGCCGGGCCGGTGGATGCGCGTCGACGGGTAGTCGACGGCGCCGCCGGGCCGGCGCCGCGCCCGCCGTCCTCCCGGCCTCAGCCCGCGGACGTCGAGCGGGGCGTGAGGACCAGCTCGTCGCGGGCGGCGTCCTCGACGGCGCCCGGCGTCGAGGGCCACGGGAAGGTGCGGCCCTCCGCCCACGCGCCGAGCTGGTCGGTGGCGTGGCCGCTCCAGGGGTGCTCGCTGACGCCCGCGAGGTCGACCCAGCGGGAGGCGTCGAGGTCGGCGAGGTCCACGACCATGCGCATGGAGGGCACGGCCGTCACGCCGTAGCCCTCGCGGGCGTCCCAGGAGGTGGCGTCGACGAGCGACGTGCTGCCGCCGAGGTCGACGGGGCCGGCCGTCCACAGCGCGCGCACGGGCGCCGGCACCGACTCGTCGCCCAGCACGTCCTGGCGGAGCACGAGGCGGTGCAGGCGGCCCCACTCCCAGTCCTCCGGGTCGGCACCGAGGGTCGCGGTGAGCTCCAGGCGCGCCTGCTGCAGCGCGCGACCGAGCACCTGGTCGCGGGTCTCGACGACGGCCGGCGTCGTCGCGTCGTCCCACCAGGGGCTGTCCGGGTCCTCGAGGAGCTGGCCGACGACGGTGAACCAGCGGCTCCCGCCCCGAGGCTGCGCCGTCTCGGGCAGCTGGTCGGCGAAGGTGAGGCGCAGGAGCGTCGACCAGACGGCGTTGTAGTACGCCGCGGGGGCGCTGTCGGCCGTCGTCGTGCCGTCCCAGCCGCGCAGCAGCTCGACCGCCTCGCGGGTGAAGGCGCGGCGCTCCGGGCTGGAGCCCGGGTCCTCGGGCAGCGGCGCGTCGAGCAGGTACGGGACGAGGACCTCCGCGAAGGGGTCCACCCGGTCGTTCTGCAGGGCCTCCATGTCGTCGGCCGTGACGGGCCGGCCCGCCGCCACCCGGTCCTCGAGGACCTCGCGGATGCGCTGGGCGCGGTGGCCCGTGTCGGGGTCGGCGGTGAGGAAGGGGTCGAAGGCGTCGGTGATGCGCTGGTTGGCGCTGACGACGAGCCCGTCCGGGGGGTCGAGGACGGACGGCATGTCCGCGAAGGGCACGGCGCCGACCCAGTCGTAGTCGGGGTCCCAGCCGGGGCGGGGCCACGTGCCGGTGCCCTGCCCGAGGCCGGCGCCCGGCTGGCGCAGGGGCACGACCCCGGAGGCCTGGTACCCGATGCTGCCGCTCGTGTCGGCGTAGACGATGTTCTGGCCCGGCACGACGAAGAGGGAGGCGGCCTCCCGGACGTCGTCCCAGTCCTGCGCCGCGTCGAGCGCGAAGACGGCGTCCATCGTGCGACCGGGCTGCAGCGCGGTCCACGACAGCGCGACGGCGTAGCCGTCGGAGCCGGCGGGCGGGGCGTCCTCGGGCACCGGCGCGGCCCGCCCGGCGGCGGCCAGCTCGGGCACGACGTCGGACAGCAGCGGCCCGTGGCCGGAGCTGCGCACCTGGATGGCCACGTCCTCGCCGCCGGCCACGCGGATGGTCTCGGTGCGGGTGGTGAGCGGCACCTGCTCGCCCGCGCGGAGGGCGGCGCCGTCCCGGACCCGCTCGAGGTAGAGGTCGGTGACGTCCGAGCCGGTGTTCGTGAACCCCCACGCGACGTCGGCGGTGTGGCCGATGACGACGCCGGGCATCCCCGCGAAGGAGAAGCCGCTGACGTCGAAGGGGCAGTCCTCGTCCACCTCGGTGCAGTGCAGCCCGACCTGCGACCAGGTGCTGGGGAAGCTCGCGGCGAGGTGGGGGTCGTTCGCGAGCAGCGGCTCGCCCGAGGCGGTGTGCTCGCCCGAGACCGCCCACGCGTTCGAGCCGATGCCCCCGGTGGCGCCGGAGCCGTCGCCGAGGAGGTCGGGCACGGCGGCGAGCGCCCGGTCGGCGCCCGCCACGGGGTCGGCGGGGTCGGCGAGGGCGGCCACGACGCCGGCGAGCACCTCGTCGTCCGCGGCGGGCAGCTCCGAGGTGGCGGCCGCGGGCGCGAGGGAGCCCACCGCGCCCACCACGGGCTCGCCGACCGAGGCCGACGGCGGCGGGAAGAGCTGCTCGACGAGGCCGACGTCGCCCACGGCGCCGTACGCCGCGGCGCGGGCCAGCTCGTCGGAGTAGTTGGCGCGCAGCGACCAGGCCATGGCCTTGAGCCAGGCGAGGGAGTCGACGGGCGTCCAGTCCTCGACGGGCCCCAGGTCCACGCGCGTGCCCAGCGCCGTGTAGGCGGCCGAGAGCTCGCTCGGCGAGCGCCCGCCCGTGTAGGCGTTGACGCCGTCCGCGTAGGCCTCGAGGTAGGCGCGGGTCTCCGGGGCCAGGAGCGGCAGCTCGGCCTCGGCGACGCGCCGCCAGCCCATGGTGCGGACGACGGCGTCGGCCTCGACGGCGCCCGGGGCGTCCCCCACGAGCTCGGCGAGGCGGCCCGCCGTCACGTGGCGGCGGAAGTCCATCTGGAAGAAGCGGTCCTGCGCGTGGACGTACCCCTGCGCGAAGAAGAGGTCCTCGGGGTCCTCGGCGTAGACCTGGGGCACGCCGCGCGCGTCGCGCAGCACGCGCACCTGGGCGCCGAGGCCCGGGACGGCCACCTCGCCGGAGGTGTCGGGCAGCGGGCGGCGGAGCAGGACGACGACGGCCGTGACCGCGACGAGCGCCACCACGAGCACCACGGCGAGGGCGACGACGCCGGCGGATCGTGGTCGGGGCACGCGGCGAGGGTAGCCGCCGCCCCGCGACGGCCCCCTCTCCCGGACGCCCGCGCCCGGCGGCGGGTCGGTCTGCGGGCGGGGCCCACCGG
>NZ_JABEMA010000317.1 GCF_013004605.1 Pseudokineococcus marinus | reverse complement strand
GTCCTCAGCGCTCCTGGCGGGGCAGGCCCCGCAGGCCGCGCCACACGAGGGAGGAGATGAGCGCGGCGGCCTCCTCGCGCGGCACCTCGCGCCCGGCGGCCACCCACGAGCGCGCGGCGACCTGCGCGCTGCCGGCCAGCGCGACGGAGAGCACGTGGGCGCTGGCGCGCGGCAGGCCGGTGTCGGCGGCGACGACGTCGGCGATGGCGGCGGCGCACGAGGACTCGAGCGCGTCGAGCCGCTCGCGCACCGCGGGGTCGCTCGTGAGGTCGGACTCGAAGACGAGGCGCGCGCCGTCGTCCTCGTCGACGAAGGCGAAGTAGGCGCCGATCGTCGCCGCGACGCGCACCCGGTTGTCGTCCGTCCCGGCCAGGGCCGCGCGCACCGCGGCCTCGAGGTCGGCGCAGGCCCGGTCGACGACGGCGAGGTAGAGGTCCCGCTTGCCGGGGAAGTGCCGGTAGAGCACCGGCTTGGTGATGCCGGCGCGCTCGGCGATCGCGTCCATGCCGCTGCCGTGGTAGCCGGCCCGGGCGAAGACCCGCTGGGCGGCGCGCAGCAGCTGCGCGCGCCGGTCGGCACGACCGAGGCGTGCCGGGGCCGTCGCGGGACCGGCCGCCGCCGCGCCCCCGGCGCCGTCCGGGTCGTCCTGGTCCGGGAGGCGGTCCACGGCTCCTCCTCGGGGCGGGCGTCGTCGGTCGGTGCGCTCGTCGGCGGGCCTGCCCGGCCCCGGCAGCCGCCGATCGTAGGCTGCGCCGGGTGGTGAGCAGGAGGGTCGTCCGCCGCCGCCGCCAGGTGCTCGCCGGCGGCGTCGGCGTCCTGGCGCTCGGCACGGCGCTGGTCCTCGCGGGGGGCGGCGACCAGGACCCGGGCGACCCCGGGACGGCGGCCTCGACGGCCCCGGCGTCCTCCGCGCCGCCGACGTCCTCCACGCCCCCGGCGACCGGCGCGGGGGTGGCCGGCGCGACCGGCGGCCCGGACGGCGAGGCCCCGCCGGACGCCCGGCCCGACGTCCCTGCGGAGGAGGTGCGCCCGGCGGGGGCCGACGAGCGCGCGGGGGTGCTATCGGCGGAGGTGCCCGACGCGGGGACGGGCCGGCTCGTCACCGTGTCTGGCACCGCGCCCGCGGCCCCGCACGAGGGCGGCGGGGACGTGCGGGTGGTGCAGGTGCGCGTCCAGGTCGAGGAGGGCCTGCCGGCCGACGGGGCCGCGGTCGCGGGCACCGTCATGGACGTGCTGCAGGACCCCCGCGGCTGGGGTCCCGACGGCTGGGCCTTCGCCCGCACCGACGACGCGGCCGGCTCGCCCGCGGCCGACGTCACGGTCGTCCTCGCGAGCCCCCGCCTCACCGACGAGCTGTGCGCCCCCCTGCGGACGGGCGGGGTGCTGTCGTGCCGGAACGGCGAGCGCGCGGTCCTCACGTGGTACCGCTGGGCGGGCGGCGCCGAGGCGTACGGCGAGGACCGGGAGGGCTACCGGCGCTACCTCGTCTCCCACGAGATCGGCCACTTCCTCGGTCACGGCCACGAGCCGTGCGCCGGCCCGGGCGAGCCGGCGCCCGTCATGCTCCAGCAGACGAAGGGGCTGGACGGGTGCACGCCCCAGCCGTGGCCGCACCCGTGAGCGCGACGACCGGGGCCCTCCCGCCGCTCGTCGCGCCCGGCCCGCCGCTCGACGCCGAGCGCCGCCGGCGGGCGGCCCGCCACCTCGTGCTCGCCGAGCTGGGGGAGGAGGGCCAGCGGCGCCTCGCCGCGGCGCGGGTGCTCGTCGTCGGGGCGGGCGGCCTCGGCTCTCCCGTCGTGAGCTACCTCGCGGCCGCGGGCGTCGGGACGCTCGGCGTCGTCGACGACGACGTCGTCAGCACCTCCAACCTCCAGCGCCAGGTGCTCCACGGGGCGGCGGACGTCGGGCGGCCCAAGACGGCGAGCGCCGCGGACGCCGTCCGCGCCCTCGACCCGGGCGTGGGGGTCGTCGAGCACGGGCGCCGGTTGGCGGACCCCGACGAGGCGGCCGAGCTCGTGCGCGGGTACGACCTCGTCGTCGACGGCGCCGACAACTTCCCGACCCGCTACCTCGTCGCCGACGCCTGCGCGGCGGCCGGCGTGCCGGAGGTGTGGGGGTCGGTGCTGCGCTGGGACGGCCAGGTCAGCGTCTTCTGGCCCGGCCGCGGTCCCACGTACCGCGACCTGTTCCCCGCGTCCCCGCCGCCGGACTCCGTCGCCTCCTGCCAGGAGGCGGGGGTGCTCGGGGCGGTCTGCGGCGTCGTGGGCTCGGTCATGGCGGCCGAGGCCGTCAAGCTCATCACCGGCACGGGCCGCCCCCTCGTGGGGCGCGTCGTCGTGCTCGACGCCCTGGCGATGTCGTGGCGGGAGCTGCCCCTGCGGGCGGGCGGTCGCGACGCCGCCGCGGCCGCGGCTCCCGAGGAGGGGCGGCGGCGCGGCGACCACGGGCAGGTCGTCGCCGCCGACCGCCCCGGCGTCCCCGAGGTCGCCCCCGAGGACCTCGACGCCCTCCTGGCCTCGGGCGCGGCCGTGGTGGACGTCCGCGGCGAGGCCGAGCGGGCCGCCGCGCCCGTGCCCGGCGGCGTCCGCGTCGACCTGCACGAGGTGCTCGCCGCGCCGGGCCGGCGGCCGGCGGCCCTGGAGGAGGGCGGCGCGCTGGCCGACCTGGACGCGGGGGCGCCCGTGGTCGTCGTGTGCTCCACGGGCGTGCGGTCCCTGCTGGCGGCCGAGCAGCTGCAGGACGCCGGCTTCGCGCGGGTGCTGCACCTGCGCGGCGGCGTCACCGCCTGGCTGGAGCGGTAGGTGGTCGGCCCGCCGGCGGACGGCGCGGCCCGGCGGCCGGCGGGGCGCCGGCTGCGGGGGGAGGAGTGGACGCGCGCCGTCCTCGACCTCGTCGAGCAGGTGCCGCCGGGGCGCGTCCTCACCTACGGCGACGTGGCGGAGCTGCTCGGGAGCGGCGCCGCGCGGTCGGTGGGGCGCACGATGGCGCTCCACGGCGCCGAGGTGGCCTGGTGGCGCGTGGTCCGCGCCGACGGCACCCTGCACGACCTCCTCGTCCCGCGGGCGGCCCGCGAGCACGAGCGCGAGGGCACGCCCCGGCGCCCGGGCGGTGCCGTGGACCTCGAGCGGGCCCGCTGGGACGCCGCGGGGTGGGACGGCGCCGCGGGCTGAGGTCCGCCCGCCCCGCCACCGCCGGGCGGCGCGGCGGTGGCGGGCGCGTCCCGAGGTCGCCCCCGCTGTCGGGGGCGCGTGCTTGGGTGGCGACGTGGTGGACGAGCAGCGCAGCGGGTCGGCGCCGGCGGGGCGCGGGCGCCCGGGGGCGTCCGGCGCGGTGCGCCTGGTCCGTCGCCCCC